>JAPLNF010000360.1 GCA_026692965.1 Planctomycetota bacterium | reverse complement strand
CACTCCCTTTTTTATTAGCATTTGAATTGATCCGGTTAACTTTAATAGGACTTGAATATGCCTGGGAACACAAAATTATTCATCGAGATATCAAGCCATCCAACATTTTTTTAACGACAAATGGAGAAATTAAAATCCTTGATTTTGGCCTTTCGAAAATGGTTGAAACAGATGAAGACTATAACTCTATAACAGGATCCGGACAATTGCTTGGTACATTTGATTACATTGCCCCGGAACAGGTTTTTGCCAGCAATGCTGTCGATTTTCGCGCCGATATCTACAGTCTTGGATGCACTTTATTTAAATTGCTAACGGGGCATGCTCCTTTTTCGCAGCCAGAATTAAAATCAACTATTCCAAAACTAATGGCTCATGTAAATTTACCTTTTCCTGAAATTAAAGATTTCTTACCAGAATGCCCAAACAGACTCATTCGAGTTTTAAAAAAAATGGTTGCAAAAAAACCTGATGAGCGTTTTCAATCTTTTACCGAAATCATAAAAAAGTTGGATTTATTTTGCAAAAATATCAATCTGATGGAACACATTGACTTAAAATCGGGAGTTATTGTTTACAAAAAAAAACCTATTAAAGTAGAAAAACATTTTTTTCCTCATCATTTAATTAATATAGCTTCAATAAATATCAGTAAATTTTATTGGGGATTGATTTTTTTATTGTTGAGCTTACTTTTTGTTTTCTCCTTGATCAATAACAGTCCAATTACAACTTCAATAACTTCCTTAGATCTTTCCAATCCGAATTCTCAATTTGCACAGTATAAACCGAATAAACATGGCGAAATATTTAATATTTCATTGGAACAGGAACTTCATGGCGGTATATGGAAAGGTATATGGTCCAAGGATCTAAATTTTCTTTATTTAGGATTGAATAATGGGTCAATTGTAAAATGGGATTTAGTGAAAAATCATCAAATTTGGAGAGTCGGAATTCTCCGTTCGGGTAAAAATCAACCTACGCATACTTTATCACTGTCTGATAATGAAGAATTTTTAATTAGTGGCGGGACTCCAAATTGGGTGGAATGTTTATCCGCTAAAAACGGAGAGCAAATTTGGGAGGATTCTTCTCATACCCAAAAAGTCATCAGTTCTAGTATTTCAAAAGATGGGACTTTAGCAATCACAGGCAGTATGGACAAAACCATTCAGATTTGGAACATGCTAACGGGTACCATCATTGCACCTCCTATTCTCGAGAGTCACAGGGTTTTTTCTGTTGGTTTTCTGAAAGAAAATTCATTATTTTTTAGTGCAACAACTCAGCTTAAAATCCGAAATATCAATGATTTAACAATTTTAGACATAGCATCTGGCCCCCCTCCCTCACAATTTATTTTTTCAAAACATATTATTATAGATTCAAAAAATTATTTTTTTTCTGCAACCCAGGATGGATGTGTTTTTTGTCATCAATTTTTGAATGATTCCTTGATTGAAATTTTTTGCTGGCATGATGCTAAACAGAATCTTGCTTTCCAATCAATTGATGTATTTGTTGATTCAACAAACAACACAGTTAAAATGCTGTTGATTCCGTGGCCAAGATTCAGCAGATTAAAAAATAATGACTTTAATAGTTTCTACATTCTTACACAACAATCAGATTTTTTTCTTCCAATTGAAGAATATCAAGGGCATGAACAACGGGTTACCAGTGGTCAATTTAGTTTGGATGGTAAGTTCGCAATAACTACAAGTTTGGATTCCACTTGTAGATTTTGGAAAGTCAAATAAATCTTAGATCACCATTTATCAATTTTTATCATTAGACAGATACAAATGATATTAATGATGTTGGGTTTAAAACTATAAACGTTTTTATGAAAGGATTCTCCTTATTTTTTATGTTCCTGATCTTAATAAATTACATGATTTCTTACTGGGGTTAGTTAGTCCACAAGAACATGACAAAATTTCAAGTTATTTAGATTCAAACCCGGATGTTCTTCGTGAGTTAGCTGAAAATTTAGATAACAACGATGAACTTATAATTGCCATCCGTAGTGCTAATTTGGATATTTTTAAAGAAATCGATCTTTATAAAGGCATAAATCTTGCTTCTGATATAAATTTGAATGCTATTAAAAAGACTAATGATTTTGAAAAGAATTTTGCAAATTATTGTTTGGGATTATGTATTGCGCCTAAAAAATATTTTTCAGTTTACCAAGCCTGGGATAAAAATCTGAATCGTCTAGTGGCAATTAAGATATCTAATTCTGCACAGCGAGTCAAAGCTAAGGAAGTTGAATTCCAAAACGAAATAAATGTACTTTCGAAAATTAAACACGAAAATATTATTAAAATTTTTGATCATGGAATCTTCAATAATTTTGCTTACTTTAGTATGGAATGGTTGGATGGTTCGGATCTATCTCTCCTTATCAAACAAAGAGGTCGGTTACCTTTTCCAGAAGCTTGTGAAATTATACGGCAAGTGGCGATGGGTTTGGATTGTACTTGGAAATATCAGATCATTCATCGTGATATCAAACCTTCCAATATTTTTCTGACCTCTAGCGGAATCGTTAAAATTCTTGATTTTGGATCAGCCTTAAATCATTTTAATACGGTCTTGACGGAATCAGACCAATTTTCTGATTTACTGGTTGGAACCTTGGATTACATAGCCCCAGAACAAGTTTTAAATAGTGATAAAATTGATGTTCGAGCTGATATTTATAGTCTTGGTTGTACTTTTTTTAAATTACTCACGGGAAGGGCGCCATTTTCTTTACCAGAATACCGCCCATTAATTCGTAAATTAATTGCACACACCCAATTACCTTTTCCTGATCTTGAGTTAATATTGCCGGAGTGTCCGATAGGAATCAGCAAAATCCTAAAAAAAATGATTGTTAAAAATCCTGATGATCGTTTTACTACTCCTTTAGAAATTGTAAATGAATTAAGCCCTTATTGCCAAGGTGCGGATCTTAAAATAATTGTTTCAAATAGTTCCTCATATACCTCTCTATCTGTTCTAGATTTTTCAAAAACCTATAAAAAATCAAATAAAGTATTTTTTAATATTAAAATTTATACTAGGTTCTTTATTTTATTGTTTGCAATGATTTTAATCATTTCCACTACTTACCATTTCGCTATTACTTCGGTTGAAATTGAATCCAAAATTTTGAACTTAAATGAGCACCAAGATTTATATCCTAATAAGCATGGTGAATTAGCATTTATTTCTTTTGAAAAGGTTTTTCGGGGACAAATTTGGAAAGCGATATTATCAAAAGATCAGCGTCATATATATTTTGGTTTAAATGATGGTTCGATTCGCAAATGGAATTTATTGGAAAACAAACAAGTTTGGGTTTCGGGTAGTCATCGAATTGGAAATGATGAACCTACACATTCTCTTTGTCTTT
>JAPLNF010000359.1 GCA_026692965.1 Planctomycetota bacterium | reverse complement strand
TTATTGAATTGGTTATGCGGTATTTTTGGCGGTAGCTCTACAACAAAAAAAGCATTAGAAAGTATATATACGCAAATATCTTCGCATAAAAATGAAGGATTTACACCTTTATTAAAATTAAGAGAAATTTCGAAATTAATCGATAACAATGATAAGAAAAAAGAATTTTTTAACTCTATTGTTTTAACTAAAAAGAATGAAAATAGTACAGAATATCAGCTTTCAATTATGAAAAATAATGAAAAAATTGTGTTTGACGGAGTATTTTTAGATTGCAATCTTGAAAATATCATTAATACTTAAATTATGCGCCCAGTAAAAATGCATTTTAAATAAGCATAACTTTAATTTGAATGGAGTGTTATTTCTGTGAGAATTTGAATTTTAGCCAACACAAAAGCAGTGGAATGGGTAATTTCCGTTTAACCAAAAAATATTTAATTTTAATATTTTCTAGATCAGAGCAAATTTTTTCCAATCAAATTCAAACAAATTGTCATACCATTCTTTAAATTCCGCATTTGCTGATACAAAAACGTTTCTTTGTCTTGATGCTTCGGAATATTTGCCGCCCGTGCTAATAAATCGAACAAATAATGTCCACCATTCTCGGCGTTGAAGTAACCCTTTTAATGCTTGTACTTTTTCTCGAAGTGTTCTTTTCTTTTCGCTTATTTCTTGCTCTCGTTCGTTTTTTAATCTGGCTT
Organism: Planctomycetota bacterium; assembly: GCA_026692965.1. Classification (GTDB taxonomy): domain Bacteria; phylum Planctomycetota; class Planctomycetia; order Gemmatales; family Gemmataceae; genus UBA969. The sequence goes on along the minus strand of JAPLNF010000359.1, from coordinate 1,465 downwards.
CATTCTCACGGTCCCTTTGTTTTTTAAGACCAATTTTTTCAACAAGGCGAATTATATTCCATGCTAAAAATACAAGTTGAGCCATTCCACGGTTTCCATTTAAAATTTGAGATGGAAGATCCGCAAGGCCGAGTTGATTTTTTAACTCATCATTCATGATTTCAATTGATTCTCTATGTTGTTTGTAAAGTTGATGCACATATTCAGAATTCCAATCTTCTGTAAGGTTTGTAACTAAATATTGAAATTTAGGTTCTTTATCTGCACCAACAGGAAGTTTAACAACAATAACTCTTAATCCTTCTTCTAAAGGATTTTTTGAATTATCAGGAAGCCATGCTTTACGACAGGCGATAAATTCTCTGTAGCCATAATCTTCATCTGCAACCCCTTGTTTAAAGTTCTTGAAATCTTTTTCTAAAAGTTCTTTTTTCAACCATGCGTCATTTTTAATTGCTAAAATAAAACATGATTCATGCTTTTCAGCCATACGTATATAAGGGCCAATTCCGTAACCGCTATCCGCTAGAATTAAAGTTTTTTCTTTTTCATCTTTTAAATTATTAAGAACTGAATCAAGTTGAGTCGCTGCTTCTTCACATGTATGTGTTGATCCTGTACGAATATCTCCTGATAAAATTGATGACGTGCAACCATCCACTACTAATGAAGCTTGCAGCATTAAACTGCCTCTTTTTAATGTACCACCGTAACCTTTTTCAACTCCTTCCATTTCTTTTCCATATTTTTGAATTGCTGATTGATCATGAACAATAATTCTAAAACCACCACTACGAATTGAATCTAGTTGTTCACCAGTTGTAGTAACAAGTTTTTTTAAGGCCATAATATTATTTTCTTCAAAAGAAGAAATAAAACGACTTAATGAAGATTGGCTGGGAACATTTTCTACATTTAATAACTTTGCAAAAAAATTTGCTTCGCTTGAGTTGACAATTTGATATGCTCTTGGATAACCTGCCATAATTCCAAAGAGAAGTAGGCCAGCACTTTCAAAGCCAAAATTTTCGCTTCGTTGCTCGCCCCACATGCCGTTGCAAGCTGTGTTTAATGCGTCATCCATTTTTATGAAACGCATAACTTCTCTAACAGGAACGAGACCAGCACGCGCAGTATATATGGTTTTATTTTGATCGAATTGAATACCTATTTTTTGGTTCAAACTAGCCATTTATTTAACCTCCTGAAATCATGAAGATTTTCATGGAAATTATATAAATTTTAATCCTTATTTGCAAACTAATAAGACTAATAATTTTTATCAGGTGCATAATCTAAGTATTAAATGTAATCATGGCTGCATCCATTGGGCTCACTTTTGCACTTATTTTTAAACCAGGTCATGGAGTGAATGCATCTCTTTTATTGGGTGAAAATACGAATATTACACCTAAAACTGTTTTAACATTTACCGATTTTATGGCTGGAATTTTTCCACCAAATT
>JAPLNF010000358.1 GCA_026692965.1 Planctomycetota bacterium | reverse complement strand
GCTGTAAACCTATTGGCTGAGTTAATGCTGGAATATTGAGTTGCTTGATTAAATTATCTTTGTCTTCCAAGGATACTAATTCATGACTAAGTGAGCGGTATTGAAGACTATCTTCCAAGAAAATGGAACCTTTTTTTAATTGGTTACAAATCTGTTTATATATCCAAAATTCGTAGCGAGATTGATTGATTCTTTCAGAATTATCCTCTTCCTTGTTGCTTAAATACTGTAATAACTTTACAGGTATTGTTTTATCTGGACAATCATCTGTAAATGGCGCGGATTGTTTTGACCAAGGAAAATCTGTTTTGATCCATTGTAATGCAGCCATCCAACGTGGCCTGACGAAAACAGGATGTTCTAGACCCTCTTGGCGATCCCCAGATTTGGACCACCTTCACACCCTCTGAAAAACTAAAAATTTACAATTGATTGATTTTATAGAAAAAATGTCGGATCTTATATTCGCAAAAACAAGAGGATCCGACACATGCCAAGACTATCAAAAGTTATCGCAGGACGCGAGAGCTGGAAACAAAAAGCGATTGAAAGACGGGAAAATTGTGAATTAAAAGACAAAAAGATAAATTTATGGAGTAAAAAATATGAAGCTAAAGATATCGAGTTTGAACAGTGCATAGCAGCTCTAGCTGAAGCCAATAAAGAAATAGCGGTTTTAAAAGACAAACTCAATCAAAGTTTAGTTCCAATTATTCAAATCAACATAAGAATTATTTGCGTATATATTTTTTTTATGAGCAAAATTTCATTAAGATCTATACCGAAAATAATGTCAGCTTTAAAAGAAATGAATCAATTTAATTGTCATAAAATTCCTCATTGGAGTTCAGTTGCAAATTGGGTTTATCTTGCAGGACTAGGCTTATTGAAGAATTTAGAGAAGTGGCCAGATAAGCCTTGGATAGCGATCATTGACAGCTCGATTTCATACTCTAAAAAGAAAGTGCTTGTTATTCTGAGGGTTTCTCTCGATTTTTATATTAAAAATGCTGGTGCTATAACACTTTCGGATGTGGAATGCGTTGGCTTAGAAATAGGAGAAGTATGGAATTATATTACGGTAAAAAATGCGCTTGAAAAAATTTTTAGTGTTGTTGGAAATCCAGCCCTTATTCTCAAAGATGGTGGCTATGATCTGGCTAAAGGTGTACGTTTTTGGTCGAAAAAAAACCCTCAATGCTATCAAGTTAGCGACGTTGGACATGTTGTTGCTAATGCTTTAAAGCGTTGTTATGCAAAAAATTCTATTTTTATAAAACTTATAGAGCTTATAAACAAAGCTAGGGCGCGTTTATGTCAAACGGATTTTGCTTATTTAAGACCGCCAAAAATAAGAACTAAAGGACGTTTTCAGAGTATTTCACGTATTTTAAAATGGACTGATAATATTTTAAATTTCATGCATGGAAAAAGAACATCTAATCCAATTATCATAAAATTACGAGAAGTACTTCCTAATCTTATTAAATTTAAATTATTTGTTACTACTTTATCTAAAGATTGCAAAATATGTGATGAATTTATGAAAGAATTAAAAAACAATGGTTTAAATCAAAAAACGTATCAAAGTTCAAAAACTATATTGATGTCTCTCCCAGAAAAAAGTATTGTGAAAGAAATTATTCTTAATTGGCTTAATAAAAGTATTCAAATACAGTGTCATCTCAAAATGAAACAAACACCTCTTCCTGTTAGTTCTGATGGAATTGAATCTTTATTTGGAAGTGTAAAGCATATTATAGAAAGAAATCCTATACCAGAATTTGGGAAAATAGCACTTGTTACACCATTATTGTGTGGTTCACATTCGCAAGAAAAAATTCAAAAAGCATTGGAATCCGTAAATTATAAAGATCTTAAAATATGGGAAAAACAAAATACTCAAAATTCCATACGGAAGCAAAAAATGACTTTTTCTGCATCGTCTCCACGCAGTAAGAGTGGTCCAAATCTACAGAGCAGCAAGGTGGCCTAAAGTACCCTGTTTTCGCCAGGCCACTTACGAAGCCGTTAGAATTGACATGTTAGAAGTTGGGGTTACTGAAAAGAAATTGAATTCTTATGATAAAATTGCTGG
>JAPLNF010000357.1 GCA_026692965.1 Planctomycetota bacterium | reverse complement strand
CCCACTGGACTTAAAATCATTATTTCATAGTGGAGAATTTTTAAGGTGGCAAAGTTTTCGATCAAACGACGATGCTAAATATATTTCTCTTGCACTTCCTCGTGTTATGCAAAGAGAAGTTTACGGTAGAGGATATTTAGAAACAGAAGAGTTTCAATTTGAAGAAACTATTTCGGGCGAAAATCATGATTATTACTTATGGGGCAATGCGGCTTATGCCATGGGCTTAAGAATTACCAGTGCGTTTAATCAACATTCTTGGTGTGCTGCTATTCGCGGCGTAGAATGCGGTGGACTAGTGGAAAATTTACCGGTGCATATGTACACCATAGCATCAGGGGAAAAATTAATTATAGATAATTTCATATGACTTCAGACTTTTTTATTTTCAATTTGCTTTAAATGTCAGTTTATTTTACACTCAATGCGATGACGATGTGTTATAATTTGAGGCAAAATAAATGTCATTTCAAGGAATTGAGCTTACTCCAGAAATGCGAAAGCTTGTTGTAAATGTGAAAGAATTTTTTGACAAATGTAAAAAAAATTCAGATTTATTTGATAGACCCACAAGCGTTTTAACTGCCTCCGCTCTTGGTATTAGTGAATCAACTGTAAAAGTTATTATGTCTGCGTTTAATAAGACTGGTGAAAATGGATTATTAAAAAGTAATAATGAACATCGAGGACGACCTTCTTTTTCTCTTGAATCGAATTTAGAATCAGACGTTAGAAAATTTATACGAGATACTAATAAACAAGGCCAACAAGTAACTATTGATATCATTTCAAAAAAATTATCCGAAATAATTGATTTCAAAATAGCCCCAACTACTTTATGGAGAACGTTATTAAGATGGGGATTTGAATTCGGAAAAGGAACTCGCTCTGCTCACTTAAAAGAAAGTGAACAAACTATTATTAAAAGGCGTAGATATTTAAGAGAAAAAATATCTAATAGGAAGCCTGACGGCACAACAATTCGACCAGAAATTTATTTAGACGAATCCTATGTTAACAAAAATCATTCAAGGGATGATACGTGGTATTATGGTGAAGATACTGGAATTATAAGCAAGCCAACAGGATGCTATTCAAAAAAGTGGTTGGGTTCCTAATGCAAAATTAGTTTTCAAGGCTAATAAAAAAGCATCTGATTATCATACAAATATGAATTGGAAAGTATTTAGCGAATGGTTTTCTCAACAGCTGCTTCCAAATATACCAGAAAATTCTTTAATCATACTTGATAATGCACCCTATCATAATGTTTTAGCAGAAAATGCTTTTCCAAAAAAAGGACATTCGATTCAAAAATTTAAGCAATGGCTTACACATAATGAAATTCCGTGGCAAGAAAACATGTTGAAGGCAGAGTTGTATGAGTTGTGTTGTCGATTTGCTCCAAAGCCAGAATTTTCTCTTGATAAATTAGCGTTTGAAAAAGGCCATACAATATTACGCACACCACCATATCATCCTGAATTACAGCCAATTGAAAAGTGTTGGGGTGTTGTTAAAAATCATATTGCAGCAAATAATGATTTCACTAGCATGGAAAAAGTTAAATCATTACTTGAGGAAGGTTTTTTAAAAGTAACTCCACAAACAATTTCTGGAATATCTAAAAAAATAAAAAAACAAGAGGATGATTTTTGGATTGAGGATTCAAAATATCCTAATATTGAAAATAATTTAGACGATGAGATAGATCTTTTGGACGAAGAAGATGAAAACCTTTAATTATAATTAATTTCACCAATAAAATCAATAGCCTATAGATTTTTAGGCTAAGAAAAAGTACGAAGTCATATGAAATTATCTATAGTAGATATACTCTTGATGAAAATGGAACTAGAATTCTTTCACCAATACCAAATAAAAAAGAAATGGCAAGTATATTAGCTACTCGTCGAGAAAATTTTGCAAAGGAAGCTGGCAAATCTGACGAATATTTAGCTGTTTAT
>JAPLNF010000356.1 GCA_026692965.1 Planctomycetota bacterium | reverse complement strand
GGTAAGGACGGGTTGTTGCCAAGAGGTTGGCACGAAGGACATTGCGGCGAGGTTGTAAACTTCATCGGGTTGAACATCAGCCAAGACTTTAGCGAGTGAGGATTGGTCAAGAAGATCAGCTTGGTAGATTTCGATTTTGCTGCGGATATGTTCGATGCGTTGTTGTGTTTCGGTGCTGGAACGGCGAACGATACCGGCAACGCGATAGCCCTTGGATAAAAGAAGCTCGGCAAGGTAACTGCCATCTTGGCCGTTAATGCCTGTGATAAGAGCGGTTTTCTGAGTTTTGTTCGACATTTTGCAGATCATCCTTGATCATCGAAATTTCTAAATAAACACAACGATATTCTAATAAATAACCTAAATGGCAAAAATAGGTCAATATTGGTTTAGGTGAACAAGGATTATTTTGAGGTTTAGGATTGCATAAATATTTCCTATTAAGATTTCATCTTCAGTTTACAACGAATGTTATCCTCAAAAATTGGATTTAGTTTCAAATAATCTAAATTTTGTATTGGCTTAACTTTTTTATTTGATTGGTGTGGCAATGATATCCACCATGAAAGATGACCCCATAGAGTTTAAAGCTTCCTCGGCAGATTTTGTTGTGAAAGATTTCTTGTTATCGTGCGGCAGAGGAATTATTTTGAATTCATAGCCCAGATTTTGAAATGTTTCTAAGTAAGACAATGGATTAATTTTTGAGAATTTTTCGAGCATGCCTGGAAAAAATTCCATGAATATTATTGGTCGGTTGTTAGTTAAAGTTTTCATCATTCCCTGAATAGCTATGCCTTCGAAACCTTCAATATCGATTTTAATCAGGTCGATCTTCATTTCTTTTGGAATTGTTTCATCAACAGTTACTGATTGAACGATTAATTCCGGTACATAATTAGAATCTGCTTTGATAGACATGCAATTGCTGCCACCTGGTTCCGAATCCAAAAATATAAATTCATCTTCTTTAGATACAGCATTCTGGAACAGCGTGACATTTTTGAATTGGTTTTCTAGAAGGCTTTTTCGAATCAAGGTACAGTTGTTTGGGTAGGGTTCGTAGGCGAAAACTTTTCCTTTAGGCCCAACAATTTTTGCAGCAAGCATTGTGTAAATGCCAATATTTGCTCCTATATCTAAAACATTCATTCCTTCTTTACAATATATTTTGAATTGTTCAATTATTTGTGGTTCATATTCATTTAGGTTGGCAATTCTTGATCCGATCACCCAGTCATCTTCGCTAGCAAAAAGATAAAAACCATGGATTTTTACTTTTTTAGGAGATCTTTTTATTCTTCGTTCTTTACTTTTATAAATTATGTCGAGAAGCTGATCTTTTGTTATTTCATCACACCGTTTTTCCCAGTAAGTAATTTCTTCCGCTGTCATTTTTCGATCCAGCATCAAACGAAAGCAATCTTTAGCTTGATTTAGGTTGGCTTTGTTGGTGGTTTCCACAGGAAGCCCAAGAATTTTTTTAATTAAATTTTTCAGGGATTTGGGGAGTAGTTTTTTCATTACAGTCCTTGGATTTAAAATATTAGTATTCATGATATTCCTAATTGTGTTAATTTTGCTTACTTTCTTTTTACTTTTTTCTTAAGTCTAGATCTAAAAAAACTTTGAAATTACGAAGATGATCATCTGATAATTTGATTCTATTTTCAAAATTGGATCCAGAGCAGAAGAGCTTTTTGTTCACATCGTCAATTATCATCTGTTTTTCTTGGCATTCAAAACCTTTGATTAGATCAAGTTCATCCTGGGATCTGGGCCAGCAGATTAGAACCATTGCTGGATCTTCTTGGAGATAAGTAGCAAGAGTGTCTATAGGATGAATTGCAGCTTGATTAGCTACCTTTGGGTCGAAGTATATTTCAGAATCTGAAACAAAATGCTGTACGGTGAATTCGTTTTGTAATTGTTTGATTGTTTCTAGCACCAAGTGGTTATCTGATGGCTGAAGTATTGGCCAAAGCCTTATCAGGCAGCAGGACTTCAACGTTTTTTTTGGTGATTGAATTAATGATTGGATTGCGTTTAAGGCCTTGGTTGCGGTGTTTTCCCAAGAGAAGGAGCGGGCGAATTTTTTGCCGCTCGCGCATAGTTGTTCCTTGGGAATTAACAGCATTTTTTCTAGGCATTGAGCCATGGCTTCTGGGTTTGAAGGATCGAATAAACCTGCATCGGGGCCTGCGAATTCGGGCATGGAAGAGGTGTTGGAAACTGCAACCGGGGTGCCTGAAGCTAAGGATTCCAAGATGGGGAGCCCTAAGCCTTCGTAGAACGATGGGAAGAATAAAAGTCGTGCGTTTTGGTAAAGCAGCTTGAGCTCTTCATCGTTGGTCCGGCCTGTGAAACGGATTTGGTTTTCCACTTTGAATTGGGCTGATAATTGTT
>JAPLNF010000355.1 GCA_026692965.1 Planctomycetota bacterium | reverse complement strand
CATCGAAACTGATAAAGAAACCCGATTCTGGAAGGCAGGCCAACCCGCTCAATTCTCTGATATCAAAAAAGGCGACAAACTTCGCACCAAAACTCATGGCATAGGCAAAGGCAAAGTTCGCATGGCTTGGGAAATCTTTCTTGATGATGAAAGCCTGAACAAATTTAAAGCCGAACAAAAAGCTGTACATGCACAACGCATTCTTAAAGAAGGCGCACCTGGCTTTATCGATGAAGCTAATGGATCAAAACTTATCCTGACTCTTTTCAACGAAGGCGAAGATCAGGTAAACCTGCTTAAAAAAGGCACCTCAATCAAAGTTGCTTCTGCAGGGATCGATCGCAAGGCATCCGCAGAATCAATCGCAGGAAAAGTTATCACAATTATTAAAGTGGGGAAACAAACTCAAGTTATTCTGGAACTAGAAAAACTAGGCGTTGGCTTTAAACCAACCTCACTCGCAAGATTATGGATTGCTTCCGAACGGAAATAAACTTAGGAACAACCTTAAAACCATTGCTTTCTTTTTTCTCCCTACTCCCAACCCTCTTCCCTCCGGGAAAAGGGCCCTTCGCTTCGCTAGCACGGGTTCCAACCTCCACCACTTTTATTTCCTATTGATTGATATGAGCTTGTTTAAATACAGAGTAGTTGCGATGGGGAAGCCCCACTGCAACTCCTCCATTTGAACCTTTAGATCTTGCACCTAAAAATGAGTGCAACCGTCGCTAACGCAAGCAGCTCTGAATGATGTGTTTTGTTTCCGTGTTTTTCCGTGTCATTCCGTGGCTAATCTTCCGCTTCTGCTTATTCTTCTGACCGTGTTAGTCCGTGGCAAATTCTTCCGCTTCTGCTTGTTCTTCTTTCCGTGAAATTCCATGGCTAATCTTCTGCTTTGCCTGTGATGGCATATCCAGTTTTGCTTACACTTCGAGAATTACAATTTTATGATGGATTCCCACCTTCACCAAAGATACTGTAATTAAACGAACTATTTAACCCCGCGTAGCTTTCACCAAACCCTAAACTTGGTTGAAAGCTGACCAGAAACTTCCAACAGGAGAATCAGACCGATGAACGCAACTCTTATCACTTTAACCCTCAGCCTTGCTATATCCCAAGCAGACGCTGGATTCGTTCTCGAACCAGGATTCAAACTATTGCTAAATGGCAAAGATCTAACCGGATGGCATTACAGCAATGGGCCAGCCTTCGATGGCAAAGCCAATGCAAGCGATGGCCGTTACTCCGCAAAGGATGGCAAAATTATCGTTAATCCCGGCAAGGGCACCGCGCAAATGTGGACCGTTGAGGAATTCCCAACCGACTTCCATTTGAAGTTGGAATTCCGTGCTGAAGTAAACGCAGACAGCGGCGTCTTCATCCGTAAGCCACAACTACAATGCAGGGATTACCTTGTTGCTGGCCCGTACAAAGATTTGAAGAAGTACAAGGCACAGGATTGGAACGAAATCGAAGTGATTGTGAAAGGAAAAGTCGCAACCTGCACCTGCAATGGCGAAGAATTAAAGTTTCCAAATGAACTGCCAATGACAGGCCCTATCGGCCTTGAAGCTGATCGTGGCCAAATGGAATACCGCAGGATCAGAATCAAAGAGTTAAAATAATAAGCGTAATTGCTGGATATTGTAGTGTAATAATAAAACCCGTTTGCCATCATCCATGGAGAACGGGTTAAAACATTATCGCCTTTGCCACATTCTTCTTGTAAGATAGGAACTTAGGATTGAAGTGGTTGGAGTTTGGAGAGGTGGCAGAGTGGCTGAATGCGTCAGTCTCGAAAACTGAATAGCCTTTGGTTTTGATGTTTTGTGAACAGTAGGGTTTTAATCTTTGTCTCGTTTAAATTGCATATAAGTACCTTTTTCGTCTTTTCCAGTTTTAAATTCTTTGGGTCTTAATCCCTTCTCCACTAACGTTATTTCAAACTCATTTTCTGTGAGTTCATATATCCCTTTCCATTCAACATTTGCTCCGGATGGACCCTTACCAGTGAAATCAAATTTCTTCGGTTTAGTCGTAGAATCTAATTCGAATTTGCCTTCATAAACACCTAGCTTGTCGCCTTTAACTCTTTTCATAATCATAAAACTTTTGTCGACATTCATTCGCTTATTCATTTCTTTAACTTTATCCTTAGTTAAAGATTGGCCCCCTGTTTCTTCCATTATGCAAAACCAATCACCTTGCAGGACTTTCATGTCATCCTGCACCTTTTGGATTTCCTTGCTTTTATCTTGAGAATTAGCGGGGGAACCTGCCAAAATTAACATAACCAAAATAGTTAGATACTTAAAGAAATTAGCCTTCATCATAGAATCCCTTAAAGTGTGAAAATCATGGGTTACAAAACTATTTGAGGTTATACAGAAATAGGGTTATTCTAATTCGACTTGTAAAATATTTTTTAATCCTTATCTCGTTTAAATTGCATATAAGTACCCGTTTCAAAGTCCGAAGGTCTTTTCCCATTTTCGACTATCGTTAACTTAAACTCATTTTCGGTAAGTTCATAAATACCTTTCCATTCAAGATTTGGACCTTTAGGGTCCATGGTATCTTTGCCAGTGGTATCTTTGCCAGTAAAATCAAATTTCTTCGGTTTTGTTGTAGGATCTAAATTAAATTTTCCTTCGAAAGTCCTGAGCTTTCCAGCTCCACCAACCCATTCAGCAACCATAACGCTTTTATCAAAATTCAATCGCTTATTCATTCTTTTAACATTACGTTCAGGTTGACCATTGACTTCTTGCTTTTTGCAAGTCCAATCACCTTGCAATATTTTCATATCATCCTGCACATTTTCAACGCCTTTGTTTTTTTCCTGTGAATTGGCAAGAGTGCCTGTTAAAAGTAATACAAATAAAACAGCAAAACACTTAACGAAATTAACATGCATCATGGCACTCCTTAGAAGCGGAAAATCATGGGTTACAAAACTATTAATGAAAATAGCGTAATCATGATTCAAATAGTAATGCAATTGAAAATAAGTTGCAATTTGTTTCTAACAATCCGCATCGTCAACACCCCAATCAAACCTAACACCATGGCTATTCCTAGCATTATTTTCGTCTCTCACCTCAGGGGATAGAATCCGTCAAAACTTAACTTTAGGACAATGCGTTTTCGGAGTCTATTTAAATACTCACATTCAAATTTGGAAGCCAAACTCCCCCCATCAGTCAACCCATCGACCAAAAATTTACGAAGTATTGCTTCTATTTGCATTGTGTTAAGTTGATACAGAATGGATCACTTTTCCGAGATTTGTTGGGATTACCAGTCCCTATTTTAAAGTTTACAATGGTTTATTTTTTTAATGATTTAGTTGAAATAAAAGGGTCAATCCAAATAGCCCATGCATAAGCTGGTGGTCCAGTTTTGGTTCTTAATTCCAATTCTTGAATGTTTGTAATGTCTATGTCGCATTCTTCAGAATCCCCGTTTTTTTTAATGGGGTTAGATTTCCAAAGTTCTTTTTCATCACCAAAAACAGAGAAAATTATAGGAGACTCGCTTCCACCGACCGGGGTATCTTTGACAGCTACTGTAGCGTGAAATCTTTTGTATTTTTTGTCTAAATTATAAAAAACACTTGTTGGTCCACCATTTGATGGGACTAGCAGAATAAACTTATAGGGTAATACTTTACCCCCTAGTTTGGCTTCTCCTTTATTCCCTTTCTTAAACTGCCCCCCTGTTGTAAAAGTCGTTTTAACAGGAACAAAATCGTTGAGATTTTTTCTTATTTCTACAGAGACATTGTTTTTGTTTATTTGAGGTTCTATTGGTTTAGAATTTTTTTTGAATTTGTCTTCTGCTTTTTCATTTTTTAAAGTTTCGAGTTCTTTAACTAGTTCATCAGCTTCAAAATCAAACTTTAATGTTAAACATTCCTTTATATGTTTTTCGTATGATTTAATGAGACTTAATTTGGCAAGTTCTAATGACCGTTTTTGGTCTGTTATAAAAAACAATGTCGGGTCTTTGCCTTCTTTCAAGAAATTATCTTTTTCGCTTTTAAGTTGATTGAGGGTTTTTATATCTCCCTTGCTTCTTGAGATTGTTTCTTTTTTATCGAACATGCCTAAAACATCTTCCTGAAATTTTTGCTTTTTAGCATCGTATGATTTAACTGCTTCTGATACTTGCTCCAACATTTTTAAAGCATCAGGATTAACAGGGGTCTTTGGTATATCTTTTTCGTTTTGAGAGAATAGAAACAAAGAAAACGAATTCATTATCAACAATAGAACTGTAAATTTCTGAATCATTTTATTTCCTGTTCAAAAGGCAATGATTGTTGGTATTTAATTTGGGTTTAACTGAAAAATATTTTATTTAGATACTCAATCATGATTAAAATAGTAATGCAATTGAAAATAAAGTTCAATTTATTTCTACCAATCTACATCGTATTTAAATGTGGTACCAGCCAACATTCTTAGATTTAAAAACTGGTTTCAAATTCTACAACCACAAAAAAGAAAATTATTGTTTATCTTGCCGAAGCGTAAAAATTCTTCAAATACAGAAACACTAAAGTAGTAATTACGGAGTTCTAGCCAAGCGGAAACCACCGCTGGGGACCCTATAGTTCGGCGGGACCCCGTTCCGGTAGGAAGAATGAGCATAAATGATATTGATGTGGAAAGACCCACCCCTAGCGCAACATTCTTTTCCCGTCGCTGGTCCCTTCGGATCTGTTACCGCAAATGGGTATTCCCCATGCCAATCCTCGCACCACTCCCAAACATTCCCGTGCATGTCGTACAACCCAAAAGCATTAGGTTTGTAACTTCCTGCTGCAACTGGCTTTCCAAACTTTGAATCATCATAGTTTGCATCTTTGGAAGTAATGTTGTCCCCAAACGAATACGCTGTTGTTGTTCCCGCCCTGCATGCATATTCCCATTCAGACTCGGTAGGCAGCCTATAACCACCATCCGTCTTTGCATTTAACTTCTTAATGAAATCCTGACAATCTTCCCACGATACATTCGTTACTGGTAACTTTGCCCCTTTTATAATACTTGGATTATTACCCATCACCGCTTCCCATTGCTCCTGCGTTACTTCATACTTACCCATGTAAAACTGTTTCGTTAATGTTACTTCATGCTGCTTCCCTTGATTACGCATAACCGAATCAACTACATCAGGCTCTTTCTTTTTAAGTTCTTTCTTATTTTCTTTCTTATTTTTTTTCTTCCTATCTTCCTGAACAGCCTCCATAAATTCTTCCAGTTCTTTCTTTGTGAAACCCATCTTAAATTTCCCCGCTGGCACTATCACCATTTCAAGTTTTACGCCTTCGCCGAAGTCAACTTCATCCACTTTCCCGAGTTTCACTTCCTGTGCGATCACCGTCAACGCACCTATCAAACCTAACACTATTGTTATTCCTAGCATTCTTTTCATCTTTCACCTCTGGGGATAAAGTAAAACCATCAATACATTAAATTTAAGGTAATACATTTTTAGAGTCTATTTAAATCCTTGTACCCTAATCCATTAAGCCAAACTGCCCCCATCAGTCAACCCATCGACCAAAACTCTACGAAGTATTGCTTCTCATTGACAAAAATGACAAGATTTCGACAAGCTCATTATAAAACCCGTTTTCCATCATCCATGGAGAACGGGTTAAAACATTATCGCCTTTGCCACATTCTTCTTGTAAGATAGGAACTTAGGATTGAAGTGGTTGGAGTTTGGAGAGGTGGCAGAGCGGCTGAATGCGTCAGTCTCGAAAACTGAAATACT
>JAPLNF010000354.1 GCA_026692965.1 Planctomycetota bacterium | reverse complement strand
GGCTTCTGCAGCTTCAGTAAACATGGAAAGAATTGCATTTTCCGAAGGATGCACTTTATTTACATACTCAAGGAAATTCATTTCCGCAAGTTCCATTGCAATCCAAAGATGTTCATCAATGATCCAGAACCCAAAAATAGATAACAAATGCGGATGCCTGATCGATTTAAAAAGTTTCAAAGAACGAATTTCAATTAGGTCTAGTCCATTGCTCATGGGGATGATTTTCATTGCGAGGGAAAGATCACCAGGACCCTGGGCTTCCCATACTTCACCAAAGCTACCCTTCCCTATTTTTTTAATCAGTTGATACCTAGGTATGGGTGATTCACCTTTGGTAATCGTACTGGGAACAACGGTTTCATTATCTGACAAACCGTCGCCTATGGGTTCAGAATCTGGATAGAGCAACCAATCCATTTCTTGGAGTTCTTCAATCGCTTTTGGTAAATTTTTATTTAAGGCAGGGTAAGATAGTAAAAGAGATTCTAAAGGAATTTCTTTTTGAAATAGGCGTTGTTCTTCCCAACTGAATAAAGCCTCTTCTAGTTCTTGATTCATTTTGGATTGGGCGAAATCTATTTTTAATTATCCCCATGTTCCGGCGTCTGATTGTTTATCAAAGTTCGGATCAAGATTCTTGTGGTCATCCATCTCCTTGCTAGGGTTCGCAGGGGAATATCCAGAAATTTAGCAGCCTCATCCTGGCTTAAACCTTGGAACCAGAGAAGATCAAAAAGCTGTTTGTTCTCTTCTGGGAGGAGATCAATTTTTTCATAAAACTCTGTCCACTCTGCATAGCTTGAAGGCCCGCCATCGCGGTCTTTGGTATTGAGCAATTCATTTCTTTTGACGGAGGTGCTCATATCACCTGAGTTTTTAATTTGGTTCCTTGCAATGCTGGATCGGGCAAGGTCTTGCAGCACCCAGCGGAGGTTTTGCGAAGCGAGTTTGAAATAGGAGGCAGTATCTTCAGGGACCAAGCCATCAAGCATTTTGTGAAGTCGGATGACTAGTTTTTGGGTAATGTCATCGGTTTCTTCGAGGGTGCAGAGGTTAGGGTGTTTTCGAAACATTTTGCGGGAAAGGCGTTGAAGCCGCTCTAAAGAGTGTGCGATTAACTCTTCGCGGGCTTTAGGTTCCTTGGCTTTAAGCTTAGCCAATAGAGCGTTGATACGGGTTGAGTGCTCAAATTCGTTCATTAAGGATATTATGCAAAATTATAACCAAATTTAAAATGAATATTGAGTAATAAATAATCTTTTTAAAATACTTAGAGAAATCTTGGCATAGTTTGTGACGCCCCTGCGATAGATATAAAGTAGGTTTGTTTTTGATTCAGATAAATTGATGAGTATTGGATAACTAAAAATTTTAGAATTTGGTTTGGAGAAGGTAATGGCAAAACGAAGAGTTTCAAATGGAATGATAGGCTTTTTTTACCGTTCCTTTTTATTTTTTTTAATATTAATTGCAGCTTTAGCTTGGTTATTTAAAGGCGGCGATTTTTTGCAAGGCAGCGAAGGGGTTCATGAGAGGAAGTTGCGGGAGTTACTTGGCAACATAGAAAAAAGTAATCCCGAAGCTGCAAAAAGAATTCGAGATGCCGCAAAAAAGGATCCTTATGCCGTAGCTGTGGCAGTAGCTACGCTTAAAAACCAAAAAGATTATGAAAAACAAATAACTAGGTTTTCGGAAAGTTTGAAAGACGATAAGCCTAATGCATTTATTGAAGCGATTGAGCTAAGCGTAGACAAGAATTTGGTTTACGACAATGAGGATCGAAAAAAAGTTATCTATGCCCATGGATCATTTCTTTATCTAAAAGAATCTGAACTGATTAAGAAAGCTCTAATTGAAAAAAACCTTGAAGAACAAGGAAAGTACAAATCTGAAATTCAAGCACTTGTTAACGAGCATTTTGACCGATTGAAAAAGTTTTCGAAAGAACCTGGAACTTGGGAAATTGTGAAATATGATCCTGTTGCGGTTATGGTCTTTACCGAAGTGGAGGATTCAAAACTTAGGCAATTTTATGTTGAAAATCATGAGTGGGTGCAAGATATGTTTTCCCAGTTTCAAAATCTGCCCCAAGAAAAAGAAAAAGAGGGGTCATCTGTAACTATAAAATCGGTGCTTGAAACAGCATCGCTTTATTACCCTGAAACTAAGAAAGCTGTCGTTGATCAAAAGCAAAATGGTTGTGGATTTGGGCCAATGGGGTTTCAGTTATTTTTTAAGTATGGTGAGTTAATAAAAACTTGTGTTGATAAAGAAAAAGTTTTACCTTTGTGCGAAACTCTAGAAATCTTTTTTGCCCAACAAGATTACCTTAATTCTTTTATTGAAAAACACGCTACAGAATCAGCCGCATGTTTATTGGCTCGAAATCTAGGAAAAATAAAAAAAACAAGTCCGGATTTATGGCGGGCGGCAAAAGCATCTCCTGGTGCGTTAGACTTATATGAGGATGCTAAAGAATTTGCCAATGATGTATTTAAAAAATGTGACGGTATTAATGTTCAAGATTTGCTTTATGCAGATTATTTTACGCCAGACCGTGTATTGCTAAAAAATGCAGCCCACGCTTTAGCCAAATGGGGGCAGTTGGCCTTTTATACTCTTAATCTATATTCAGATCGGGCTGATAAAAAATCAAATGAGTTTCAAGATAATAATTTTAAGAAAGCATTGGCTAAAGATTTTCGCACAGTGTTTTATGTATTCAGAAACGGCCAGTCGGGGATTCAAAATATTTTGGATAACACAAAGTACCTTGATAAGGATATTGATGAAAATGGAGAACTTAAACCAGAAGCATTTTCAAAATCTATCCCATTAATTGGTGGTCCGCTTACTGTTTTCAATAATTGGACCAAAGGATACCCTAATTCATATTCGGAACTTGGCTGGGCAGCCTTGGATGTCGCAGATGATATAACTACTATTGCTTTATTTGTTGGGGCCCCAGCTACAGGTGGTTCTTCTGCAGCAGCAGCAGGTGCAAAGATCGCAGCAAAAACAGCAGCTAAGAAATTAGCACAAGAAGCAGCAAAGATAGCTTTAAAAAATCAGGTTAAAACAGGTTTTGCTAAATTTGCTGGATCAGCCTTTTCGAGATTTATTGGGTTTTTAATTAAATTCGATAGGAATCTTTGGAATATTCCATCTGTATTATTGAGTTTTGCAGGAAAAACTATCAATTTGGCACTTTATTTGGCAAGAGCAGCAGTTAAAACATGGTCAAGTTTGCCTTCCGGCTTTAAAAGTTTTGTTTACAAATCCTTCCTTGCAATAACCATTTCAGTTTCAATTGTTTTTCGAACAATTCCAGCACTTTGGAATCTATTAATAAATGAAATCAAAAAGCTACCAGAGGAACTAAAAAAAATATTGGTTAATGCCCCAAAAGATTTAGCTGATGCAATAATTACAGCCCTTGATGAATTATTTGGCATGTCTGGTATGGGCATTAAGGTAATATGGTGGGGAATTTTAGTAGTCCTTTTTTACATGGGTTTTCTATTTCTTCCTAAATCAAGGTTAAAATATGCCTGATCATCGTTTTAAAGTTGTTATTCTTGGTTCCACTGCTGCAGGTAAATCTTGTTTTATCGGTGGATTGGGTATCTTGGGTGCTGCAGACCGCGACTCTGGAATTCAAGTTCACGCCAAAGAAAATAAAGATTCAAAAGGATTGGAGTATCTTAAAAGATTAAAAACATTCCTCAATAATCAGGAGTGGCCGCCCCCTAGTCACACGACAGAAATTATCGATTTATCAGTATTTTATCATGATAAAATTATTGAAATAACCTTTGTAGATTACCCTGGGAAAGATTTTTTAGAAGAACTATCGAAGCTAGATCCCGAGAAAAATCTTGCGTTATTTAATGCTTACAACAATGCCGATTTTCTATTGGTTTTAATAGACCCAAAAATTGATTTGAATATTGGAAATGGAGATTCTGTTGTCCTTAAGAATCAAGCCTTAGAGCGCCAAGAGGCTGTTCTACAGGTAATTAGGGAAAAAATGTTTCCTAAAAATAAAGAAAGTTCTTTTAAAGCTGGGTGGAATGCTGTTAAAGACAAGGTACAAGAAAGAATTCCGCCTAATATTGGAATTGTGATTACTAAAAAAGATCAAATGCCACAGATTAAATCATCAAAGGATGCTGAAAATCTATTGGACACAGAAGCTCATAAGTTTTATCAAAACTTAAAATCTATTGGTTCTACATTGAAAGTGTTTGCGGTTTCTGCAGTAGGTAATACAGAAACAGTTCAAGTTGATGGAAAATCGGTTTTAAAACCAGGAAAAGTGCTTAACCCAGAAGGATATGAAGAAATTTTTGATTGGATCATTAATGTTCGTTGGTGGGTTAAAGTATTAAAATATAGTGTAAGTGCAGGTCTAGTTGCTGCGCTTTTGGTATTTATCTTTACCATTCAATCTGGTGAAGCTGAAATAGCAAAACAAATAGCTGGTGATAAAAATATATCGCCTAATGATAAACTAAATCAAATTGCTAAATTATGGTTTGTTTGGCCTTGGAGTTCACGGGGATTTACTGACCCCATTCTTGATAAAATTGCATCCGATATGGCAGAACGGGTAGATAGTTTGCCTGGGGATAGTGAAGCATTGCCTCCCCTTATAAATGAAGCTGGAAATGTAGGCAGACATAATCCCAGAGTATCATCAACAACGGATGATATAATCGGAAAGGCTCGTGAAAAAAGGGAAGACGCATTATTTGAAAAATTAAAAATCAATTATTCTGAAAAAGATTCTGATTTTATTAAAAAAGCAAATGATTTCTTGAAAGAGTTTGGCAGCATGGGCAAGCATTCTGCCGAAGTTGAAAAGTTAAAAATCACAATCATTGATGAAGAATTTCAAAAAGATAAAGTCTATGTTCAAAATTTTCAAATTACCAATGCATATTCACTCATTGAAAAATCTATTAAATTAAAAGAAATTACTAACAAATGGAAAAATAAAATATCCCCAGAACAAGCAGTTCAAATAAGTAGAGCTTCCTTGGTTGCAGAAGGCATATCCAACGCCGGTTCCTCCAGCTCTTTTACTTTAGACATTGTTAAAACTAAAGGGCTGAGTTCTCCAATATATACCTATCTCCAACTATATTCCAAAAAAGCAGATGAAAAGGAATTTGTTAAATTTTTTGAATGTCCTAAAAGTAGTGCCGCTGTTACTGAGTGGGATTGGAATATTACAGATCTAAGAATTGAATGGACAATAGGTACACAATTAAGAATTCTCCTAAGGGAAAATGGTTATATATATAATAGGGATGCGGCAGAAAATAGTTTTTCTGATAGTTATTCTATTCTTAATTTGGCAGGAAGTATAAAAATGAACTCTATGAATGGTTACAATTTAGGAAACCCGAGAATTACTTTGATACTTAAATTGGATGGGCAACCAATATCAGAGACCGACCGGGAAGCATTTTACACTTATTTCGTTCGAAACACCTGGTAATTTTCATGAGGAATAATGCAAGAAATATTTAAAAACGGTTCAACCATAAGCTATGGCAAAAGAAAAAATCTTGCTCCGGGGATTGTGGAAGATTATTTAATATTGCCAGATTCAACAAAGGGTTTTACCTCCGACGAAAAAAATAATTTCGAAAAAATTTGTAAATCATTTTCGTGGACTTCAACTTCAAATCCAGGGGAAATTCTTCCTCCCTGTTACGGATTCTTCCCTTTTGGGGATGGTTCCTCCATACTTGTTGCGCGATTTATTGATGATGGTCGGGACAATCAAGGCAGAGCTGATCTTCTTCGAGTTGATGCAATAAAAATTCCTGCGCAATTGTTTCACGAATTGAAATCTGATTTAAGTTTTGTCTTTGATTCTTCTATTTGGAAGAATACTTTTGCTATCGAAAATTCAATGGCTGATAGTATCGTAATTTCCCCAGATGATTGTGATAAGGTATTTGAGTTGGTGAAGAAGAGTATTACAGTGCCGTTATTAGTTGGGTGTTCTAAGAATTTCAAATTCAAGCCAACATCTGGGAAATTTAATTCTTTTGATATCAATTCAAAAACAGTTGAAGAAATTAGCGTACCTATAGTTGCACCACCTTCCAATCCAAGAATCCCATTACCACCACAAAAACCAATTCAATCTTCAGTTGTTCAAAAATATTTTCCTTATGTGGTTTTTTTGTCTCTTATTGGGAATATCTTTTTCGGATTATTGGCATATGATTTGAAATTCAATCAAATTGAAAAATTAGAAATTGAAAAAAAAGAGAAAGACGAAAAAATTACATATAGTGATAATTTAGTTATAGAGAAGGACGGTTTGATTAAAGAAAAGGATGTCATAATTGCACAAAAAATTGCAGATCTTAACGCAGAAAAAAACAAAACAAAATTTGATTTAGATAAAATAATGGAACAAGTAAAGTCCAATCCTACTTTAGTAAATGCCAAGAAGGTTTTAGAAAAATATGAAATTGAAGCCCATGATGCTTTTATGGACAGAGTAAAAAGTGATTTTTCAAAGGCCCAAAAAAAATCTATTGATAAATGGTTGGAGGATTTAAAAGCTTCAGACTCTAAAGGGAAAAAATAAGCAAAAAATTTAAAAAAGAGTATGGTTCTTTTTTGGCAGTGGGGTTAAACGAAAAATTGATGTTAATTATCAAGATTCTTCGATCGAGAGCGTAATACAGTTCATCTGCTTTATCTTGCGCATAGTGGTAAGTGCTGCAAAAAACTTGATTCCATTTTAATGTTCAAGGAACTTGATATGAATTCTATTTTTGCAAAAATCTTAAACTATTTGTTTTTAATAGTCGCTTGTTGGTCTTTATTGAATTTTAATTCTGGCCAAGTTTATGGTCTTGAACCATTTGATATTCAAATCAAAAAAAGAATTAATTCGGAATCGCGAAAATCTGAAATCAAAAAAGATGAAAAGAAAGTTTTTAAAGGTAGCATTATTGCTTGGTTAATCAATCAAGTTTCGGTTACGGAAGAAGAAGAATTTAATGGTGCTATTGAAAGTCATGAAAAAATTAAGACTACCGTGAAATTTTCTCCTACACCTCTTAATGTAAATAATGCTTTTAAAAAATTAGTATCAAATATACCATCTAATCTCAATTATAAAGGTTTTACCTATGAGCTTTTTGTTTTGGATCAACCTGATTTAAATGTTTTTACCAATGGAGGAGGTTATGTTTATATTACCAAACCTCTACTAGAAAAATTTCTTGATGTTAATGCTCAACCAACTGCAGGCTTGTATTTTATTTTAGCAAATGAACTCGGGAAAATTTCACATAAGCATACTCGTAGAGGTTACCAATTAATTGAAATTGAAAAGGAATTAAAGCGGCTTGTTAATTTAAATATTGAAGATGAAATTCTTAAGGTGATTCTCCAAACAAGCATTAATCCCGCCTTAGGGACTGTAAAGTTTTTGTATACGCCACATCAATTTTATCAGGCGGATATCTTTGCCTTTTATTTATGTCGCAATTCTGGAATTCAACTTGATAATGCCTTGGATGCCCTGCGTTTGTTTGTAGTTGATAAATATCCAAAAATAAAAGAGATGGATTTTGTTATTCCGCCAGATTTAAAGGAAGGGTTTTTAACTTTTAATTCCTCTCCTTTGGTCCGCTTGAAAAAATTGTTAAATGAAATTGAAGGTGTTGTTGATGATTCTGCGGAAAAATTTGGATTGTTACTGTATAAAAAAGAGACCAAAGTTTTTGAGTTATGTAAAAAAGATTCGATAACCGGGGATAAAACTACGCTTGTTTTTTGCCATGGATTAAAAGGAAACGAAGAAACATTCAAATATTTTATAGAGGAAGTGGCTAAAAATATGGATGTCGGGAATATGGAACTATTAGTGTTTCGTTACCCAAATAATCAAAGTCTTTCTAGGTCTGGTCAATTTCTAACAACGGAAATAAACCGAGTTTTTAAAGATCCAAAAAAAGTTCAATTCATATGTCATAGTGCTGGAGGGTTGGTCTTTCGTCATTATGCAGAAATTAATAATGGTTCATATGGCAATGCATTTTTTATTGGAACCCCTCACAAAGGTTCCGATATTATTAAATTTAAATTTCTCATTGATACAAATGAATTTGTCATTGGTTTTGGTCATGGTGGATTACCCAAGACAATTTCTGATACTATTCCAGAAGGCAGAGGCGAAATCGGATTTGATTTACAACCAGGCAGTTTGTTTCTTTCTTACTTAGATTCTCTTAAATTAACGCAGAAAAACTATTTTATTTTTAATGCGAACTATACTGGCATTGGAATAACTGATCAGGGTGGGGCAAAAAATAAAGCGATCTTGTTTGCCGTCGAGAATACTATTTTACCTGCAGTCAAAAAGATTTTAAAAGAAAGAGCAGAGCAAATCGGATCGCCACTGCTTAAAAAATGGGCATTGGAAGCAATAACGCAATTGGTACTTCCTGATGAAGTAAAAAATGGGGATCTAGCTGTTACTATTGATAGCTCAAAAATTGGTAGTACCAAGTCAGTGATTACCCGATACGGACTTAATCATATTGATATTTTAAATGACTCTAAGGTAATTACTGAAATCATTAAAAAGATAACCTTAGCTCCTTAAGAGCTAGAAAAGTGATTCGGTATTTTTTGGCAGTGAGCTAAGCTTAGAATAGATGTTGATTCTCATGATTTTGTGATTAATAGCGTAATACCGCCTGCCTGATTTATATGCGTATATTGGCAAGGCCTAGAAAATGAAACCCAACCTCTTTTTCTTTTCCGTGTAGTTCCGTGTTAATCCGTGGCAAATCTTGTCTTCTTCTTCTATATTTTTCCGTGTTAATCCGTGGCAAATCTTGTTCTTCTCTCGGTTATCTTTTTCGTGGCTTAGTTTATTTTTCCCCAGAGTTGTTTCAAGAAGAATTCTTGTCTTTTGCGATGAGCGTAGGGGCTTTCACCAGAGCCATGGCCGCCGCCAGGAATCACAATAAGATCGAAATCTTTTTTGGCTTTGATCAATGCATCGGCAACCTGCATCGTAGTTGCGGGATCCACATTACGATCAAGTTCGCCAACGGTAAGAAGCAGCTTGCCTTGGATTTTCCCAGCATGAACAGTGTTCGAACTTTTTTCGTAGGATGCATCAACGGGCCAACCCATCCAGAGTTCATTCCACCAGACTTTATCCATACGGTTATCATGGCAGCCACAATCCGCCGCTGCTGCTTTGTAGAATTCGCCATGGTCGATGAGGGCGCGCATCGCATTCTGGCCCCCTGCACTGCCGCCATAGATTCCGACTTTCTCGAGATTCATTT
>JAPLNF010000353.1 GCA_026692965.1 Planctomycetota bacterium | reverse complement strand
TCGTGATGGAAATCCTTTTGTTACACACGATGTCACTGAAAGTGCTATAAAGTTAAATCAGGAAACAATTCTTAAATATTACATCAAACAGATTCATTTTCTTGGTGGAATCCTTAGTCATGCTGATCTCTTTATAGCTCCTGGCCAAAGATTAATTGACTCAGTACTAAATGACAAATTGTTGTTTCCAACGGATGATTTGGGGAATTTGAATGAACCTTACCGTTTGAAGTGTTTGTTAATTGATAAGAAGCTTAAAAGCACTGTTGACTACCTAGAAAAATTGCAACTAAGTTGGGGTGCACCTGTTGAATTACCAAAAAATATTTATTTTCATTCTCAGCAATTATTAGATGATTTAAAAGTTATCGCAGATGATTTGTTATCGAAAGGATTCTCTAATGCAGGAAATGGATCAATCAAGGATTTGATTTGTTTAGTAAAAGTTTTTAAATTTCACTTGTTTAGCGTAGATATAAGGCAAAATAGTAATAGGCATGGTCGTGCCCTCGCTGAAATATTTAAAAGTGAAGGTGTACTAGATAATTATGCACAACTCGATCCCACAAAAAAAATGGAATTTTTGTCTGAAGAATTGAACAAAAATCGGCCTTTGATTCCAGCGCGATTAAAATATTCCGAAGATACCGTCGAAGTTGTTAAAACATTCCGAACTATGGCTTCGATTCGGGAACAACAAAATCCTGAAGTTTTATCTACTTATATAATTAGCTCGACTACCGATGCTTATCATATTTTAGAAGTTTTGGTCTTTGCTCGAGAAGCTGGACTTTTTTCGATCAAAGACAATTACAGTTTTATCGATATATTGCCTTTATTTGAAGCTTTGTTACCTCTCCAATCTGCAGACTCAATCATTGAACAATTGTTATGTGTTCCAGCTTATCTCGCTCAATTGAAATATAGGAATAACCTTCAGGAAGTTATGATTGGTTATTCTGACAGCAGTAAAGAAAGTGGTATGCTAGCTTCTTCTTGGGCATTACATAATGCTCAGATAAGATTGGCAAAACTAGCAATTGATCGTGGTATTCGAATTCAAATATTCCATGGTCGGGGTGGTGCCGTTGGAAGAGGGGGCGGCCCAGCTAATAAAGCAATTCTTGCGCAACCCCGTGGTACTGTTAACGGTAGATTACGAATTACAGAGCAAGGGGAGATGATTGCTGACCGTTATCACCACTCAGGAATTGCTCGAAGGCATCTTGATCAGGTCGTGAACGCGGTATTACTTTCAAGTTTTTCTAAAGTTGATACTGTTCTCGATGCTTCCTGGAAAGTTTTACTTGATGATTTGGCGAT
This sequence comes from Planctomycetota bacterium, assembly GCA_026692965.1. Lineage (GTDB taxonomy): Bacteria > Planctomycetota > Planctomycetia > Gemmatales > Gemmataceae > UBA969. The sequence goes on along the minus strand of JAPLNF010000353.1, from coordinate 3,380 downwards.
ATTGTCTTGCAAATCATATAGGGGATTAATTTATGAAAATCCTGGTTTACGTGAATATTTTGAGCAATCTACACCAATTAATGAAATCGGTGAATTAAGAATTGGTTCTCGACCTGCTAGAAGAGATTCAAATAGAAAAATTGATGATCTTCGTGCAATTCCGTGGGTGTTTAGTTGGATGCAAAGTAGGCATACAGTTCCAGGTTGGTTTGGTATTGGTAGTGCATTAGATTTTAAACTTAAAGAAAACCCTGATAACCTTATATTATTGCAGAAAATGTATGATTCTTGGCCTTATTGGAAAAGTTTGGTAGACAATTGCCAAATGATTCTTGCTAAAGCTGATATGACCATTGCAAGACTGTATGCCGATCTTGTTGAAGATAAAAAAATAGCAGAGAATATTTACAACATTATTTTTGAAGAATACGATAAATCAGTTAAAAGCATTTGTTTGATAACAAAACAGAAATATCTATTAGAGCAAATGCCAGTTCTTCAAAAATCAATTGAGAAAAGAAATCCTTATGTTGATCCGTTAAGTTATTTACAAATTGTTTTACTTGGTAAATCTAGATGTGAATCAACTTGTTCTGAAGAAATAAAAATTGGGGTTATGGAAAGTATTAGTGGCATAGCTTCTGGTTTAAAAAATACCGGATGATTGATCACTCTGCTCCAATTACGCGAACACCTACAGTTATGGTGTGATTTTCACCACCCAAAATCACGCCTTTTACTGGGCTAACATCATCATAATCTCTACCCCAACCAATAATGATGTGTTGGTCCGAGGGTCGAATATTATTAGTTGGGTCAAAATCAAACCAGCCTATTCCAGGATAATAAACTTGAATCCATGCATGAGAAGCATCTGAACCAATAAAGTTTGGTTTATCTGGATTGGGAGTGGTCAACAGGTATCCGCTAACATACCGGGCAGGAATTCCAAGACTTCTCAAACATGCGATTTGAAAATGCGAGAAATCTTGGCACACTCCAGACTTTTGTAGAAAAACTTCATGCAACGGAGTTGCTATGGTTGTTGCATTTGGTTGATACTTGAAGTCAGTGAAAATTCGTGAAGTTAAATCCATCACCGAATTCAAATAAAAATTTTCAGGCTGGAATGATTTGCTAGCATATTCTTTCCAATCCTCATGTTTGTGGACATAATAAGAATCGTATAAATATTCAAGAGCTTGAATAGCTTCAATAGAGGTATCTAAATGCAATAAATCGAGAACATTTTTCCATGGTTGGTCTGGAAATTCATTGTGTTTTTTTGGTATTACTTCTGTTTCGTATTCAGCAATAATTGTTAAATTTTTGTGAGGCTTCTCAATTGTAAAATAATAGACTTTGTTTCCAAAATAATCTTTTTGAAATTCCATTATTTCTGGAGTGGGTGTCACGGTTATATTTTCAAAAATATTGCGTTGGTTTTCATATTCACGCGGTGATACATGGATGATATTCCTGCAAAGGGATACGGTATCCATATAGTTGTAACAAGTAGTATGTTTAATCAGGTACTTCACGAATTAGTTCCCGATAGATGTCTGGATAATTGCAAATGTCCAAGATAATGGTGCGCGATTGATTCTGATAGTTGAGACAATTCTAAAAACAAATTGTTTAAAAGTTTCTCTAGATATATCCTTTTCCCAGAGTCATTTGGATTAACTAAATGCTCGATGTCTGCCAATAAAACAGAGGTGTGCATGGACATTATGGACTTTTCTTGGGGTGTAATACGATCCGTATCTTTCATTTTGGAAAGATGATTTATATTGTTTTGCAATGAATTTAATTGGAAAACAAGTGATCGTGGATTTGATGAATCAGAAAAAAGTAAATCCAAAACTGCGGCAGGATTTATTTTGTTTAAATATCTTCTTCTGAAAGTCATTAAACTATCAGCAATTTCTAGAATTGATTCATACAGAGGGATCTCAGATGTTGAAACATCAATCATACATCCTTTAAGTAAGCGTATGGTTTGTGAGGCCCTTTCAATTTTTCTGCCCATATCCAGAAACCGCCAAGCATGTCCTCTGGTCATACTTTCAGCAATTAAACCACCAAATGCAGCTAAAACAACAATGTTGTGGTTAAGGAGATCAAGAATGGTAATCAAGTTAGAATGTTCAGGATTTTCTAGCATCATATTCAACTCTGGGTTTGAGGGGATTTCCAGAGTGCTTATAACACGCCACATATCAATTGATATTCTGTCTCGTGAAGAACTTGCAGTTCTGTAAATAGCTTGAAGATCATTTGCGAAAGTGCCTATTCTTTCTCTGTCGTAAACCATCGATATCAAATGATTTCCTGGTTCTTCTTTGTCGTTAGGTTCAGAATTGATTGGCGAAAAAGCTTGCGAATATTGAGAAAGAATTTTTAGCAAGGATTTAATTTCTGCGCTATCAGCAATTTTAAGTGATTCAATTAGCTTGAGGAAAATGCCACGAAGAAGTCTAGCTAAGCCATCCGCTCTTTCAGTGTATCGGCCTAGCCAGAAAAGATTGTCTGCAGACCTACTGGGAAGATCGCTACCACCTCTGCTAATTTCAATTGGGTCGGTGCTTTGGTTAAGTAGACTAAAAGTGCTAACTTCCCCCGAAGATAAAACCCAAGTATCTTTACTACCACCCCCTTGTTGAACAGATATAAGCTGCGTGGAAGGGCTTGATGAATACCTGCATAAGCCCCCCGGCATTACAGAATAACCTAAATCGTGAGAACATAAAAATTTTCTTAAGACCAAAGGTCGAGGCTCAATGCCATTTTCCCCCATTACTGGAACTGTTGAAAGGTTAAGTTTTTCCTGTGCCACAAAATTTTGGGGGAAGTTTTTAAGTTGAGCTATGAATTCTTCACGGTTTTTATTGGATAATGTTTCTATAAAAATTGGCTCAGATCGCCTTGATGTGAACGCGTTTTTTAAAACCATTTTATCAAGATTGTTTAATACATATTTCAGGGATTCGTGATCGCCGCACCAATAAGATGGAACGCCTGGTATGATAAGTTCCTGACCCAAGAAAACTTTACAAAGGGCTGGCAAATAAGTTGTTAAAGATGGGGCTTCCATAAAAGAACAGCCAAGGGAATTAGCAATCGCTACCCCTCCTTTTCTCGCGCATTGTAAGAGGCCAGGAACCCCAAGCAAAGAATTAGCTTGAAGCTCGAGAGAGTCGCAGAATCGATCATCAAGCCTTCGCATGATTACATCAACAGGGTGTAAACCATCAAGAAATTTTAGATAAACTTTGTTATCCCGAACCGTAAGATCGCCCCCTTCAACAAGAGTTAAACCGAGATATCGTGCTAGGTAGGAATGTTCGAAATAAGTTTCACTTCTCGGCCCGGGGGTA
>JAPLNF010000352.1 GCA_026692965.1 Planctomycetota bacterium | reverse complement strand
ATCTTTATTATTAGGAGCGATTGATTTGAGGGTTTCTTTAAAAGACCTAAAAAACATTGCAAGTCGTTGAACATTGCAATTATTGAAAATATCAGGCAACATTTGCGTCATTACAATGCGATTTTCAAGAGCGTAACCTGTGCCTGATGGGGACTGTAGTCGATCACTGATGGCATGCATAGTTCCGTTGGAATTACGAGCAAGATCTACTGCAAGTAAGTAAAGATACTTATTTCCTGCAGGCTTAAACCCATGGCAAGCCCTATGGAAATTTGGGTTTGCAAAAATAAGTTCAGGATGCAAAAGTTTTTCTTTAAGAATCCTTTGTGGCCCGTAGATATCTTGAAGAATTAATTCAAGTAAAAGCGCCCGTTGGGCAAGGCCTTTAATCAAGTGGTTTTCTTCATTTTCAGAAATCAATAAAGGAATAGGGTCTAATTGCCAGGGTCGGTCCATACCCCGGGTGTCCGAATGAAGGTTATAAGTAACACCATTAATTCGAAGTTGTTCTTTTGCTTCATTCCATCTTCGATTAAATTCGCCTGGTGAAAGCCTTTCGAGGGAACGGGCAAATATCCTCCAATGATCACGAACATCTGTTCCAGATTTTAATTCATCGAATGACAATTTTGATGGAACGTAGTTTTCCAAAAAATATTGGTTTTGAGGTAAGTGGTTTTTTGGAATGGTAGTGTTAATCATTGATGCTTTTTAACTAAGTCCACTAATTACTGGGGAAACAATGCCATTTGCTTTTGAAACTTTAGGCCGGATATCATAAGAGTCTGAATCTAAAATCTTATCATTAGAATGCTTCTTGAACCATTGATGTTTTCCTTCATATCGAAGGTCAAGTGTAAACGGAGAATCAGGCCTGATTTCTTCATCGATAATACCGAACTGATCTGGAGTATGCCCTTCTTTGATAAACCGTGATAATCTTCGTCCTTCAGCTTCAATGGCATTGACAGGGAACCTATCATAAGATCTTCCGCCCGGATGTGCAACATGATAGGTGCATCCACCTACAGAACGGCTTGTCCAACTATCATAAAGATCAAATACCAATGGGCAATGAACAGGAATGGTTGGGTGCAAGCAAGAAGAAGGTTGCCAAGCTCGGTAACGGATTCCAGCGACATATTCGCCATTTACACCAGTAGGATGAAAGGGAATCCTAGAGCCATTGCAAAGAATAACATGTCTAGTGTCAATTAAGCCTTCAACTTTAAGTTGAATTCGTTCAAGTGATGAATCTACAAATCGAACAGTTCCAGACGGGTTGTTCTCTTCGCCAAGTACCCTCCATGGTTCAAGAGCGCCTCGAAGTTCCAAATTAATATTATCTTTGCAGATAGAGCCAATTTTAGGGAAACGGAACTCGAGGTGAGGTTTGAACCAACTTTCATTTAAACCAAAACCAAAAGCTTGAAGTTCCAAAACGACATCTCGCAAATCATCTTCTAGAAAATGAGGAAGCATAAATTTATCGTGAAGCTGAGTCCCCCATCTGATCATTTTTTGTTTATAAGGTTTGTTCCAAAACATTGCAATAAGTGCATTTACCAAAAGGTTTTGAACCAGGCCCATTTTTGGATCTGGTGCCATTTCAAAACCTCTTAATTCCAAAAGTCCGAGCCTACCAGTGCTGCTATCAGGTAGATAAAGCTTATCTATACAAAATTCCGATCGATGAGTATTTCCAGTTGAATCAACCAACAGATGTCTATAAACCCTATCAACAAGCCAAGGTAAAGGGTTACCATTATCGGAGATTTGTTCAAATGCAATTTCTAATTCCGTGATGATATCTAAACGAGACTCATCAAGTCGAGGAGCCTGGCATGTAGGGCCAACAAATAAACCAGAAAAAAGATAAGATAACGAAGGATGATTGTTCCAATAAGAAAGCATACTACGAAGTAAATCTGGTCGTCGTAAAAAAGGACTCTCCGAAGGAGAAGGCCCCCCAAGTACAATATGGCTTCCCCCGCCGGTTCCTGTATGCCGCCCATCCAGCATAAATTTTTCGGAGCAGAGCTTGGTTTTTTTTGCTTCTTCGTGAAGGATAAATGTTTTTTCGTAAAGATCTACCCAGCTTGACGAAGGATGAATATTTACTTCAATTACGCCAGGATCTGGGGTAATTTTGAAATTTAAGAGCCTACTGTCATAGGGTGGTGGGTAACCTTCGATTTGGATAGGGTAACCTAGAAAGCGGGCTGTTGACTCAATGTTTTTTAGGAGTTCTAGATATTCAACCACAGAATCTAAAGGTGGGATAAATACTTTGATTCGCCCATCACGGGTTTCAACACACAAACTGGTTCTTATTGCAGAATCCACGGGTAATGTTGGATCGATATTTTTCGCATTTAAACTTGAATTAAATTTCGATTGAAATTTTGGAAGTAAATCAACAGGAGTTAAAGGGCAATGATTAAATGGTTGGTCTCTATCTTTTGGATCAATCCAAGTAATAGAATCTAATGGCAATCGATAACCCATCGGAGAATCCCCGGGGATCAGAAAAATATTTTCCCTTCTTAATAACCACTTGCAACTTACCCAATGTTTTTTATTACTTAGCGATTCATATTTTAAAGGAAGTACATATCCAACAACTTTGCCAAGCCCCTGATTGAAAATTTTCGAAATGCGATTGCGTTCTTCGGGATTATCATGATTGTTTTTTAATGGTGAAACATTCGTAGGCAATCGTTGTTCACGCCACATGAAATACCATAAATCTTCATAGGCAGGTTGAACAAAACTAACATTAACGCAAAGTCTTGCAGCAAGCTCATCAAGGAATCTTTTAGCATCAACTTCAGAAAAATTATAGGTAATGTTTTCTCTTGCAAATAAATCTGAATCCGACCAAATAGGAACAAGGTCTTTTCTCCAATAGCAGCTAAAAGCCCATCGAGGAAGGCTTTCGCCCGGATACCATTTCCCTTGCCCGTGATGTAAAAAACCTCCTGGACTGAATTTGTTTTTTAATCGGTGTAAAAGTGTGTCAGCAAATAAAGATTTAGTTGGTCCGAGAGCAGAAGTATTCCATTCTTCGCCGTCTTTATCGTCAACGGAAACAAAAGTTGGTTCCCCTCCTAAAGTTAATTTAACATCATAGGAGTTTAGATAACTATCAATTTTACTACCAACATCACAAATACTATTCCACTGGTCGTCTGTGTACGGCTTGGTGACTCTAGGGGTGTCTTCGATTCTAAAAATGGACATATTGAATTTAAATTCGGATTTACACTCGTCATCAACAATATCTGGATTTTTGTCGAATGTGAATGAACCAGAAGTAGGGGCAGCCTGACCAGGGTCAGCACTGCAAGCAAGAGGGATATGGCCTTCCCCAGCTAGCATTCCTGAAGTAGGATCAAGGCCAATCCATCCAGCTCCGGGAAGGTAAACTTCAGTCCAAGCATGTAAATCTGTAAAATCTTTATCCGTGCCTTTAGGGCCATCTAATGACAGTGTGTCTGCTGTTAATTGAATCAAATAACCAGAAACAAACCGGGCAGCAAGTCCCAGGTTTCTTAAAATATGAACGAGAAGCCATGCAGTATCCCTGCAAGATCCCTTGGTTAAAGTCAAAGTCTCTTCGGGGGATTGCACCCCGGATTCAAGGCGAATAACATAACCAATATGTTTTTGAAGATCCATGTTTAATGAAACAAGAAAATCAACTGTTCGAGATTTTTTGTTTAAATATTTCTCAACGTAGGAAAGTAAGCATGGCCCTTTCTCTGTGGTTTCTAGGAACGGTGCAAGTTCTTTTTTCAGTCCTTCTTCATATAAGAACGGGAAATTATCAGCGTAATCTTCGAGAAAGAAGTCGAAAGAATTTATGGATATCATCTCTGCAATAAGGCCAACAGTAACTTTAAATTTTCTTGTAGGCTCAGGAAAAATAATTCTAGCAAGATAGTTGTTGTAAGGGTCTTGCTGCCAATTAATAAAATGTTCAGCAGGTTCAATTTTAAGAGAATAACTTTTGATTGGAGTTCGACAATGAGGTGCAGGCTTCAACCTGACCACTTGGGGCGTCAAAGTTACCGGTCTATCATATGTGAACTCGGTCGTGTGTGTAAGTGCAACCTTGATAGCCATTAACTTTCCTTATTAATATTAAGAGTTAATTTTCTCGATTTCATTCATTTCTAAAACATGGTCATCAGGATTAAAATCAAAATAAGTGCTGGTCATTGAATCGCTTATTGAGTGAACATTGTCGACTATTTTAGTAAGAATGGCGTGGAGTTGAAGTTTAATCGACTGCCTAGTTTCATCGTTTGATAGCCAAGAATTTAATGTTTTCAAAGACTCAATTGTTCTATTGCTGATTTTTGATTTTGATCTATGAGAAATTGCTGTTACGGAATTAAGGCATTCTTTAAGGCAATAAAGAACAGATCTAGGAAAAGATTCTTCAAGAATAAGGAACTCAGCAACCGCATTTCCGACTTGATTTTCAATTATATTGGCATGCTTTAGAAAAGGTTCATAACCTGAACAACTTTTTAAGATCGATGTCCAGTAAGATATCTCAATATTTGATCCAGAGATGTCCGGATTGCTTTGCACCATATGGTATTTGACATCTAGTATTCTTGCTGTCTGGCCAGAGCGTTCCAAATGCCTACCGAATTGATAAAACTCCCAAGCCTCAGTTCTAAGCATGGTGCTTTCACCAATACCTTGAAGAAGTTGGTTGATTCTTTTGATCTGGTTGTAAAGTTCGTACCGGTTGTTATCGTATAAATCTTTTGCTGTAT
>JAPLNF010000351.1:8386-8827 GCA_026692965.1 Planctomycetota bacterium | reverse complement strand
GCAGCGATGTGCACTTCTTGTATACGGGGAGTTTCCTTAGTTGGGGCTTTGAACGCAAGATCACAAGCCGAGGCAAGAGGTTCGCCAGGCAAACCTGTGAAGGCGACTGTAAGTGCGCCGACGTTTTTAGCTTCTTTGATTGCTTCCAAAACATTTATAGATCTACCACTTGTGCTTATGCCTACCAAAGCATCCTTTGCGGTAACCATGGCTTTTACTTGCCGCGAAAATATTTGGGAGAAATCATAATCGTTGCCAATGGCAGTGATGATGCTGGTGTTGACGGTAAGGGCCTGGGCAGGAAGAGCTTTGCGTTCGCGGAGAAATCTACCGACGAATTCCGCAGCGATATGTTGTGCATCTGCAGCACTACCACCATTGCCACAAAGATAAATGGTTCCACCTGCTTCTAAAATATCGCCAAGCTTGGTGGCAATATTG
>JAPLNF010000351.1:0-8312 GCA_026692965.1 Planctomycetota bacterium | reverse complement strand
GTATAGATCTGAAAAACCTTTGTAATCTTCTGGCGTGCCAATATCGTAAAAAGGATTGTTACTAAGAGTGGCAGCGATCTTCCCACCCTTGGCAATTAGATTTGGGAAAATCTCGCGTTCAAGAGAAACGATTTTGTCGGGTGCAATAGCTTCGACAAAACTTCGCTCTAGCATGTAGGCGCCAGCATTAAGCCATGCAGGGCCATGATTATTGATGTTTTTTTCGAGGAAACCAGCCACATAATGATCGTGTTCATCAAGGATAACGGTACCAAACCTAGATGCATTTTCGAGCTTGGCCAAAGTACAAGTGGCCTTGGCGCCAAATTTGATTTCCGCAAGATGCCTTGCAACTAGTTCGTTGTGATCAAAATCAAGATAGGTGTCGCCATTTAAGACGAGGGCACGATCTTTAATAAACGGTTGGGCCAGTTTGATTGCGCCTGCGGTGCCGCAAAGTTGATCTCGTTCTTCAGAATAATCAATGCGGACACCAAATTTGGATCCATCCCCAAAAGTTTCGGAGATTTGTTCAGAAAGATAGCCAACGCAAAGCACGAAGTGGGTAGCACCTTGGTCTTTTAGGAGTTCTATTTGGATTTCAAGAAAGGGCTTACCCATGATCGGGGCAAGCGCTTTAGGTTTGTTTGCAACGACTGATTTTAATCGGGTACCTAAGCCACCCGCAAGAATAAGCACAGGAATTTTTGAAAGCGGATTAATCATGCGACCTCTTTGAATGCTTTGTTGGAATAAGTTTGTGTATGGTCGCTATTATTATGAATCACATGGGAACCAGGTGCATTCAGGCGAAAAGGAACAGGCTGATAATTTGATAGCCGTTTTTCCAAAGCTAGTTTTTTCTCTGGGGGAACAAAAAAGAGTATGAAACCACCACCGCCTGCACCAAGAAGTTTTCCACCTAGCGCACCGGATTCGATTCCCGCCTGGTACATTGCATCAATATTTGGGTTGGAAATTGAATCAGAAAGAGATCTTTTCAATTTCCAAGAAGCATCTAATAATTTGCCGAAAGCTGAAATTTGCTGATTGCCACAAAGAATATTGTAGGCTTGATCTACCATGAGTCTCATTTGGCTAAGAGAGCTAATATTGAGTGATATATTTTCTACTTGTTTCTTTGCGAGTTCTTCAGCTTTCCGTTTCGTGCCAGTAAAGAAAATCATTAGGTGGTTTTCAAATTCTTCGAGTCTAGATTCAGAAAGTGAAACTGGGTTGACTTTGAAATCCCCCATCTTCTTGAATTGAATAAGATTAAAACCGCCAACTGCTGCAAAAGTTTGGTCTTGAACGCCTACAGATTCATTGAGGACTTTTCGTTCAATGTCTATTGCCTGATAGGCCAAATCTAATTTTGAAATATTTTGCTGCTGAAAAGCGTGAATCGCCTTTAATAACCCAACAGTAAAGGAACCCGAAGAGCCCAAACCTGTGCCGGCTGGAAGTTCTGCGGAATGATTGATTTCGATATCTTTTTCAATTCCGCACCAGCGAAGGCACTCGCGGAAGGGGGCGTGTTCGATTTCGTCAATGGAGGATACGCATTCAACTTTGCGGTAGGCAATGCGTAGGGAATAATCAAACATTTCACTGTAAAACCGTGAAATAGAGAAAAATGCTGCTTTATCAATTGCAGAGCCAAGAACAGCGCCGCCGTATTTTTCAAAGTATTCGGGGTAATCAGTGCCCCCGCCAAGAAAGCTAATTCTTAAAGGGGTTTGTGTGATAAGCATTACGGCCATTCCTTTGGCAAAAACTACGCCAGTTCTCTGAAACTTAATCCTTAAGTCTAAGAATCAAACGATTGTAATAAAAAAGGGCTAAAATCAACAATAGCAAGGGGCAGGAATTAAAAGATAAGTGACTAAAATTTAAAAACTTATGTCAATAATCTTACATTCTAGGGCTTACGCAATTTAATAAGAATGTATTTACACAAAGAGCTTTAGTTACGTGTATCTAGTACTTTAAACGAATATTTTGAACCAATTAAAAGTAAATGAAGAGAAGGTTATCGATTTCTTAGTAGTTAAGCCTTTAAATATGGCCGCTATGGAAGCACAACGGACTTAGATCACTTCTTTTCTTTCCCTTACGCATTATGCCTAGTTACGTTTGTTTTTTACCACATTTTGTCAAGAATTTCAATCGGAAGTACAACAAAAATCAGGCGCATTAATTCCGGATGATAGCATCTAGATAAACCGCATATTAAAAAAATAGAATAATTTATCATATGTGGTTGGTCAAGCATCATCGCATGGTCAAGGGAATTGAGACATAATCCTTTTGCTTTGGACAGATGGAGATAAACCTTTTTATTGTAGTTACCGGACCTACGACTTTACATGTAATGTAAAACTAAGACTGACTAATTCGAGAATTTATTTACGGGAGCAAATAGGCAGGGATTCACGATGGAATGCATGCCATTTGTTACTAAGTACAGCAGTCTAGATTATCTAAAAGGTCTTAAAAATTTAAGCTGATATGGGCACCCTTGTTTAAAAGCAACTAAAGACTGCAATCTGATAACACTGGATTACTTTAGATTAGCAAATGGAAAATAACAGCCTATTAGGGCAGTAGTCAATTAGGAGGGATTCGGTGTTGTAAAGCTATCTCGATTTAATTACTGGACGGCACGAGTGATCATTAGGTAACCAGCAATCTTCCTATGGCCGAGTTGGAGCTATTCAGATTACTGGATGCTTGTCGGAAAATAGAAAATATAATCGTGGATTATAAAAGATTGTTAATTTGATTGTTTTCATGAAGAAAAGCCGACACCCAGATGTTTACAACAGCCTGGTATTCGGAACTTTTTTGGTGATCGAAAAGTGGTGCTTTTATAAAACGAAATCCTGAGGGATACAATTCGGTCGTAACGAACTAATCCGAAGTATTGCTTGTTAAACCATTCAACGCCGTAAGTCCTATTTTTCAAAAAAATTATGAGTCGGCTTAATGCATTAAATTTGCTTTACTTGAGTATCCGAAGGTATTGACTTAAGAAATATCTTTGTGTTAGACATTATTAAATTGACGTTTAATTGAATTTAATTTTGTTTCAAGGTTGTAAAATGAATAATATCTTTGAACGTATTCCAGTTGCGTCTGTTGATTTGTCTGGTAACGAAGAAAAATATGCCGTTGAAGCAATTAAAAGTACTTGGATCTCCTCAACAGGCAAATTTTTATCCCAGTTTGAAAATGAATTTGCAAATCTTTGCCAAACAAAACACGCAGTTGCTGTATGCAATGGGACGGTTGCTCTTCATTTGGCATTATTAGGATTAGATGTTCGCCCTGGTGATGAGGTGCTAGTGCCATCACTGACTTATATTGCTACAGCAAATGCGGTTAGATACGTTGGCGCTGAACCTGTATTCGTGGATGTTGATCCCGAAACTTGGTGTATGGATCCTAAAAAGATTGAAGCCGCAATTACTCGGAGAACTAAAGGTATCATTCCTGTACATTTATTAGGTCATCCTGCAGACATGGATGAAATTAATAAGATTGCCGCTGTCCATGGCCTGTGGGTTGTTGAAGATGCGGCCGAAGCTCTAGATGCGAAATATAAAGGGAAACCTGTAGGTAGTTTTTCTAAGATGGCGACATTTTCATTTTTTGGTAATAAGCTTTTGACTTGTGGTGAGGGGGGCGCAGTAACTCTGAATGATGATAGTTTGGCCACGAGAATTAAAACTTTACGCGGACAAGGAATGGATCCTACAAGGAGATATTATTTTCCAATTACTGGTTATAATTTTCGTCTTACAAATTTAGCTGCGTCGATTTTGTGTGGTCAAATGGAAAGGAAAAATGAAATTGTTGAAAAAAGAAAGATGATTTTTTCTCGCTATGATAATGCATTTAAAAATATAAAAGGTATAAAATTGCAACCATGCGCTAAATGGGCGGAATTATCTCCTTGGATGTATGCTTGTTTAATTGACGAGAATGATTTTGGATGTTCGAGAAATGCAGTAATGGAGTATTTGAATAAATTTAATATTGAGACCAGGCCAATGTTTATATCGCTTCATAAGCTTCCGCCTTTTAGGGAGGAATCATTACAAAGGTGTGAAAGTCTTCCTGAAACAGAATATTTAAGTGAAAGTGGTGTTATGTTGCCAACTTACACTATGTTGTCTGAAACAGATCAAAACAGAGTAATTGACACATTGCTTGATCTTAAAAAACAAATGCTGCATCGAAAAAAAATAGCCTAAGTTTTTTCCAGTAATATAAGATTTCTTGTTGGTAATAAAAACATTTATGAAAATTGGTATTTGGGCTATTGTTGAACATGGTAACACATTAGGTACTATAAAACCTAACGAAGGTATTGGGGTTTATTTATTTAATATTATAAATGAATTCAAAGGCGAATTTAGTGAAATTAAAGTTTTTTGTTTAAAAGAAGACAAAGATTTTATTAAAAATAAATTTCGTTCTGATATTAAGTTAGAGTTTATTACTCTTGATATTAACGAAAAAGAAAAAATCAAAATTAACAAAAGCTTTTATGTAAAAGTCATAAATAAATTAAAAAGCTTTTGGGTAACTTTTGTATCAAAATTAAAGCCAAAAACAACATTTGATTTATTAAATAAAAAAGTAGGATCTAAGGTTGCGGTTTTGATTTTTGTGTTTGTTTTACCGGTTTTGTTTTTTTTATATGTTTTTGATAAATACCTCAACACGACTTATCAGATTTTAAAAGTGGTGGTTAAAAAAACTCTTGGCTTTTTTGTAAAAAAAAACGACTTGCCTTCCTACAATCCAACTCAAGATTATTTTGACCGATTTAATTTAAAGAAAGAGCAAATCAATCAAACAATTGAAAAAAGTCAATGTGATGTATGGCTCCTGCCAACAATGTATTCTTCATTCCCAAACACTAAACCTTTTTTACTTCTTATTTATGATATGGTTACGGCTCATTTTCCTGAATGGTTTGATCGTATCGATGTTTTTAGAAGTTACAGGTATGCTTTGCGTAATTCCTGTGCAGCAACCAAGGTGGGTTGTATGTCTGATTTTGTTAGTAAAACTGATTTAGTTCAAATTCTTGGAATTGAAAAATCAAAAATAGTAGTTGTTAATCCGGCATTACCAAGCCCAATTAAAAATTTTAGTTGCTCATCAAATAAAATAGTAAATTTGAAAAAACAAAAATATTTGTTTTATCCAACAGTTATGCGACAACAGAAAAATATATTTAATTTGTTTTTGGCTTTAAAGTTGTTGAGGATGGACCATAACTTTTGCGATTTAAATTTAGTACTTACCGTGCCTGGTAATTTGAAAGAATCTGAACTGAACACAAGGTTGATTCAGCAGTTAGGCTTGATTGAATGCGTTTCAGTTTTGGGGGAAATCGATCGCGGTGATATAGAGTGGCTTTATCATAATGCCCAACTGGCTGTAATTTCTTCTTTTTATGAAGGAATTGGGTTGCAATTGTTCGAAGCGGTTTCTTGTGGTTGTCCCTTGGTATGTTCTGATATTAAGGTTTTTAGAGAACAGTGCGAAGAATTTTTAATTCCAGTAAATTACTTTAATCCTAATGACCCGTTTGACATTGCGGATAAGATTAAAGCGACTCTTTTTGATACTAATTTAAAAAATCAACAGCAAGTATCATATGATGCTGTGAATCAGAGGGATTGGGTAAATGTTTCTGCTTCTTGGAGTAAGATTTTAAAATATGATTTATTTTCAAAAAAAGACGATCTGGTACCACCGTTAAAACCAAAGAAATTGTTTTTGTTTTTGCAATTGTTTTTTTTAGGTGGAGTATGGCAGGCCACTAAAGATTTAATTAATGAGTTAGTTTTAGTTAATAATGTTGAAAAGAAATTTGAAATTACATTAGGTGTAGATTCAGCCCAAAATGATTTTTGTGATTTAAAAAAAATTGTTAATGTGGAAAAGATTGAGTTTGATTTGGTAGATCCAGAGTCACTGCCAATTTATGGTATAACAGATTTTAATTTTGATGTAGATGATCAGCGAAAAAAAGCGAATGCATTTTTTGTTATTTCTAATTTAAGTGCTTTGAAAGCCGATGTTTGGTTTGGTTTAATTGATCGATTCAAGTATCCTTTGTTTCCAGAAAAAAAGTATGGTTTGATTGTGTATGATATGATTCAAGAAAGGGCACCTGAAACATTTCCTGAAGCTTTTTTTTCAATTTACAATGAAGGGATTAAGCCTTCTGTTTATTATTCTGATCTTGTAGTTACAACAAATGCTGTTACTCAATCTGATGTGAAGAAATTTATTGGCCATAAAAGCGATTTAATTGAAGTCGTGCCTGTAAGTTGTGAGCCTGCTAAGAGATTTCAAAATCTTACCCCTGTTAAGGTTGATATTCCTCGTACCCCTTTCATTTTGAATGTTAGCAATGGTGCTATGCATAAGGGGATAATTCCTATGCTTAAAGGCTATGCAGAATTAAAAAAAATACACTCAGAACCTCCGTTGTTAGTAGTTTGCGGTGTTAATACGGAAAAATTTTCTCCAAGTTACGATGGGGTTGAAGATTATCCAACATGGGTGAATGTTAGAGCATTAGTTGGTGAGTTAGGGTTGTTAGAAAATATAGATGTTGTTTTTTTGGGCCATGTTTCAGATGAAGAACTTTTTTATCTTTTTGAAAATTGTAAAACTATTGTTAATTCTTCTAATCATGATAATGGTTCGTTTAATTTGATTGAAGGTCATTATTTTGGTAAGCCGACTATATCTACTAGATATGATGCTGCAGAATGGCTATATAAAAGGTTCTCCGTTCCAGTAGCTTTTTTTGAACCAAATGATTTTAAAGGTTTAGGGTTTTGTATTGCTGATGCTGTAAAAAAACAGCCATTAAGTGGTGATGAATTAGCAGCGATTAGATTGAAATTAACAGACAAAGAATTAAGTTTAAAGGTTTACGCGGAAAGATTTTACAATTTGCTTATAAGGTTGGCCGGCTGATCTTTTTTTAGTCGTTAATATCTATTATTTTGATTTCGTATTAGTTCGGTGAAAATTTTGAACCAATATAAATTATTGTTCAAATTTATTGTTTGCTATGCGAGTTTTTTTTTATTGTTTTTGCTGGAACGCCAACTGCAGTGCAATTGGACTTTATGTTATTAATTACTACGCTCCCAGCTCCAAGTATTGAATTAGTTCCGATTAGAATGCCAGGGATTACTTTAGTCCCAATCCCAAGGAATGTACCCTCGCCAATTGTTACATTACCTGCAAGTGCACATTGTGGGCCAATATGACAGCCTATCCCTACACTGCAGTCATGATCTATTGTTGCACCCGTGTTTATAATTGAATTATCACTTATATTACATGAAGCATTAATTATCGCGCCTGGCATTATTGCTATTCCAGTTCCTAGAGTTGCGTTTTTTGATATTATTGAATACGGGCTTATTGCATTTATAATTTCAAAGCCTATTTCTTTAATTTCCTTTGTTATTTTTGCCCTTAAATTGTTTGATCCAATTGCAATAAAGATTTTTTTGAAGCCGGTATTAAATAATTTTTCTAAATTATGATCTCCTTTTATTACCGGAATTCCTAAGCAGGTTTCGGAGTCGTTTTCTTGCCCTATACAATATGCGATTTTAATGTTGCAGCTTTTTAGAATTTCAATTATTACTTTTGCGTGTCCTCCAGCTCCAATTATTATAACTGATTTTTTTTTGATCATTTTTTAATTACGCTACTTTAGAGAGGTTTTCCTTGCTGGTTTGCGAATGCAGTTTCAAATCCGCATCGACCATCATGGTAACGAGTTGATTGAAGGAAACATCAGGCTTCCAGCCAAGAGTTTTCATGGCTTTTGTTGGGTTGCCCAAGAGAAGATCGACTTCCGCGGGTCGATAGAATTTAGGATCAACAACGACATATTTCTGGTGATCGAGACCAACATGGTTGAATGCGATTTCAACAAATTCGCGAACGGTGTGAGTTTCGCCAGTGCCGATGACAAAATCATCAGCGGTATCTTGCTGAAGCATAAGCCACATAGCGCGAACATAATCGCCAGCGAAGCCCCAATCTCTGCGGGCATCGAGGTTGCCCAAGCGGAGTTCGGATTGGAGACCGAGTTTAATTTTAGCTACTGCATCGGTAATTTTGCGTGTAACGAATTCGAGGCCTCTGCGAGGAGATTCGTGATTGAAGAGGATGCCTGAGCAAGCGAAGAGATTGTAGCTTTCGCGATAGTTGACGGTGATGTAATGGCCATAGGCCTTGGCAACGCCATAGGG
>JAPLNF010000350.1 GCA_026692965.1 Planctomycetota bacterium | reverse complement strand
TGTAAGAAGCTAAGCGGTTACCCTCTTCAAGATAAGGCAGAAGAAATACAACCCAATTATGCCAGCGAATGACCGGGGCTGACTTATTGGTATAGGCCAAAGGGAACATCTGATTAGTATTTTCATAATTCATCAAGGCAAGAGAAATCTGCTTAATGTTATTAGTGCACTGAATCCTGTTAGCTGCATCACGAACTTTTTGAACTGCTGGCAATAACAAGCCAATCAACATCGCAATAATTGCGATAACCACAAGCAATTCGATAAGGGTGAAAGCTTTTCGCCTGAACATGACAAAGCCCTTGATAGGTGAAGCAACAAATCAGTTACTATTGTAGACGCGAAAAGCGGGGTGTTCAAACTTAAAACTACAGAAAAAAACCAAAGCCCCAGAAAGAATGGGGGTTATGCTAGGGCCTTCTTTGCCCTTAGCCTATTTACAGGAACTCTCATTTAGCTTTAAATCCCCAATCAAATCGATAAAGACTTATAGCAAAGGATTTTGAAGCATTTATTAGGGAAAGAGATTTGCGATAGACAAAACTGGGGAACTAGGATTCGAAGGTAAAAACAATACATTTCGATAACATTGATCTTACATCTAAAACACATCGTAAACCGTTGATAAGAATAGAATTACGGCGATTTTACGCTGCAACCACACCTGCTTAATATTTAGTTTAAATTGCCAACAAAGTGCACAAAAAGTGGCAAATGGACAGTTGGGTATTTTCATGAACCTGAGGTAAGCATCATTAAAACACCAGATAATGATAACCTTTTTTGTCAACAGTTAAAAAAATCCTCTATTGCTTCTAGATTTCTCCTTGCTTTCAGATGATTATGTCTCCGTCTTAAATAGGCATAATCAATAAAAATAATTTTTCTATATCAAAAAATTATAAAAAAGATTACCAAACAAGGAATTAAATATGATAAAAAACTAAAAGCAGCAAATGAAAAATATAATACAAAACAATAAGTAAAGATCTGCAGATTTAAAAGAAAGAAAAAATTATTATGATATTTTTTTCAAGAAAAAAGTTATCAGTAAATAATGAATATATTGTTGACCAACAAAACAAAAAAATTATTGAAAATTCCTTATCTGATTATTTAAACAAAGACAATCCTATAAAAGAACTATTAAAAGATTTATCAAGTAAAGGTTATTCTTATAAAAATCTTTCAACAGAAGAATTGGAAAAAATAGTCCTTCTTTTCTTGCATAAAAATAGTCTAAAAGAAATTGAGTATATCATGTCGCCAAACTCAAAACCTCTGATGAAAAGAGAAGCATATCCTTGGGATCCTTTTCTTTATTTACTGATTAGCAATTTCTTTTCAAAGAATTTAATTGATCACTTAGATGAATATAAAAAGTACAAAGGAAAAATTAAAGAAATATTTGATTCATTATTTCAACATATTTTTTTTAAATTAAAAGGAGAAGATTACATCAAATTTATTTCATATTTAAATGTTAATGAATTAGAAGATATTTTTGAAAAATTACATAAATATAATGTTGGCACAACAATAACAATTGATAATTTATTTCAACTAATAAATACTAAAGAAAATGCTCCAACATCATATTTTGAAAGGCTAATAAATGCCTTTGTTACTAATAGAAATACAAATGATAAAGAGATTGCAATTTTGGAAAGATTTATCGAACAATATAATAAAAACAATCCTACTGATCCCATCAAGCCAGTTGATTTTAATGACTTAAGAATGAAAAATTTTACCAAAGGACAACTATCAGTTAAAGATTCCTTGAAAACCATAGGCGGTTGGTATAATAAGTTTTTTGGCAAAGACGGCAAATAAATTTAAACTAAAATAATTTAATGTTGAAGAATACTGAAAAAAGTGAACCTTTTTTTCTCGTATTTAGGAGCAGTTGGAAATGCAGATATTTGATTTTGAACCTGATGCTGTGAAATAAAAAAAATAATTGTTAGATTAGAAAACATTATAAAATATACTTTTTAAAAAACAGTCTGTTTACCTTTAAAATTAAACTGATTGATGCCAAAAATGGTAATTAATCAATGACTTAGATGCTTCAATAGGGGATTTAGGATTCTCCCTGTTGTAAGTTTTTATAAATTTCTGAATAGGCTGTAATCCCGAACAATAATCCAATGCAGGTTTTCTTTCCATATATCCGTTTATTAGATCTCTTAAATAATTGCTTGGTACGCCTTCTAACTGTTTTTCTTTAAGAAATGCTAAAAAACAATCTGTTTCTATTTTCCTAAATAAATCGAAATGAATAAAATTTGCAACAATATAAGATACCGAATCGTTATGCAAAGATTTGATAATTTTAATTACATGTTTGCTAGTTAGTGATTCATGAAAATATTTCACAACAAAATGAATGATCTGTTTTATCTTTTCAGGATCGGAAAAATACAAAGGCAATTTATCAATTAAACCCTCTAAAAAAATACTTCTTCGCCATTTCAAACCCCAATTTGGATTGATACCTGTAAATGAATTAGGCATCCCCAAAAACCAATTAGCTTTGTTTAATTTGTAAACCCCTTTTTTACCTAAGCTGTTTTCAATATCCTTGGGAAGATTTTTGGTCAAAAAAAACAAAACAACATGTCCAAGATCTTGATCGCTAAAGTTTTCAAATGTTAAACCTTTGTCATGTAAATCTTTTCCAAGAGAAGCAATAGGATTAGATTCATTAATGTAAACATTGATTGGCTTAATTGTTTCCCCTGGTTTCACTGCATCACCTAAAGTCTTTATTGTGTTCCCATCATTTTTATCAATAAAAACCATGTCAATCTTTTTTGAAAAACTAAACATTTTTTAAATCACTTTTTGTATAGAAGATTGATTATAAAACTCCGATTTCAGCTTTAACCAAGAATACTATTATGTTTGTCTAATACAAAGGGTTTTATTATTGCCACTAATTATCAGATTCGGAAACTCGATCGTAATATTTTTTCAAAACTTCTTATTATGGTTTCCTGTTTTTGTAATTCTCCAAAACATCATAATAATTTTTCATCACTTTTCTCATGCCACCTATATCACCCCAAGTTATTTTATGTTTTTCTAGAAAATCACTTAATTGCCCAAATCCTATTTTGTGATCAAGTTTATATTTTTCATTAAAAACTATAATTTTCAACAAATCATTTGAGAGATAAATTTCTTTGTTTTGCATTGATTGATGAATTCCAAAAGCAAATAGTTTTGAAGCATATATTAGGGAAAGAGATTTGCGACAGACAAAACTGGGGAACTAGGATTCGAACCTAGACAAACTGCTCCAGAGGCAGTTGTGCTACCGTTACACTATTCCCCAAGGAATAAAGAACCCAACCACTGTATTAAAGCGCAGATTCTTTATTGATGTTATCTTACAAAACCCTAGGCTACTATCAATTCACAAGCGGATAATATACGTGGTCAACCTGCATAAATGAGCAAAATATAGGAAAATTGGGTTTGCGAATAACTGAGTTGAACCCCGCCCCATGTCACACAATGAATTGGAAGAAATTGATCATCTAATTCAGTCTTTCGAAAGGTAACGGCTTGGAGAACCTTACCGCTAGGATCAAGGAAATTTGCAAAGTAAGCCTTATAGGCTTTTAATTACAACTAAGAAATACAAGCAGCTTCAAGGTCCGTTCTTCGCACAAGCTGATTTGAATGCCTACCTGTATGAAGTTCAAATATCATCGGTGATTCCAAAACTTCACCCAGGATGGTCCTACAACTTTTATGCTTTTTAAAGCTTTGATCAAAAACTGCAGGAAGACATTTTTCGCATGTAAGAGCATAAGTTTTCAACTCTTCCACGCCTCCATCGCTCCAGCGGGATGCAATTTTAAAATTAGCCAAGTTCTTGCACCCGGATTGAAGGCAAAGCACTTTGTAAGGTTTCATTGGCATGGTAGTAACTTTACTTAGTTTCTGAATCCGGATTTTGAATTTCGGAAAGAGCATTAAAAGCGGCAGCTTGTTCCGCATCTTTTTTATTTTTGCCCCAGGCGCCTTTGTAGGTTTTCCCTTGAATGCTGACAGCCATCATGAAGCACTTGCTATGATCGGGGCCGTTTTCTTGTAATAAAACATATTGAGGAGTTGCCCCGAATTCCCGTTGCACAATTTGCTGCAACAAAGATTTTGCGTTATTTTTTAAATCGCTACTCGCAACTTCCTCGATGAGGGCGGAAAGTTGCCTTAATGCAAATTCCTTAGCAGCACCCCATCCACCATCCAGATAAATTGCTCCAAGAATAGCCTCAAAAACATCAGCTAAAATGTTGGCGGGAATATGTTGAATATTATAAGCCACCCCCCTGCCCAAAACCATAAACGAGCCCAGCTTTAAATCTTCACTGACCTTTGCACAAGTTGGCCTGCTGACCACCACTGATTTTATTTTAGTCATATCGCCTTCCTGAAAATCAGGAAAACGGTGATAAAGATACTCACAGCAAATCAGCCCTAGAATGGAATCGCCAAGAAACTCAAGCCTTTCATTTGATGCCAGTCTAGAATCAACTCCAGAAGCATGCGTCAGGGCCGATTTTAGTAAATCTATCTGATTAAAATGATAACCAATGGCTTTTTGGCAATCTTCCAACGGATCGTTTTCCGGCACACTCTTATTTTCAATAGCCATACTTTAAATTTCTACTCAAGACCGTGATGTATTCCGTCTATTCTTACTAAAAAGAGACAAGTTTCCATGAAAAAAGTACCTTTTATGTAATATTTGATGCTAATAAGTGCAATAAAGTTCCCTAAATTGGAAGTATAAGGACGAAATATTTTTTCTATTTGGAGAACTTTTTTAAAGGTTGGTTCGTAGTGTATAAACGGCGTTCTTTTGGTATTCTAGCAGAGTTACATCTGCTTAATGGAAAAGCGACTTAGCAACACAATAAAAGGAGCATTATGAAAAAGTTATTTGTACTGGCATTAATGTTTTCAGGGATAACCGGTTTTGTTATTTCACCTTGGATTCAGGGCCAATCGGCTGCCCCCGCAGTTGCCAAAGGTAAGGATCTGGTTTCTTACCGCGATGTAGTGAAGAAAGTACTTCCTTCGGTCGTTAGCATCGAAGCGAAGGCAAAACCAATGCGATTAAAAGAACAGGGTCCCAAACGAAAGAATCAGGGGCAGGATAATCCACAGATCCCTGAAGCATTTAGGAAGTTTTTCGAAGAGTTTAAAAAACGAGGCGGAGAAGATGGCCCCGATGATAGCCAAGGCGGGTTTGGATCGGGCTTTATTGTTGAATCTAATGGCATCATCGTGACCAACAACCATGTGGTCGAAGGCTCCGACAAAGTAGAGATCACCTTAAATGATGGCAGGAAATTTACTTCGATTGAGATCAAGGGCGACCCGAAGACCGATCTAGCCATCGTTAAAATCAACGCTAAGAATCTTCCGGCCTTGGAATTTGGCGATTCCGATGCATCAGAAATTGGCGACAGAGTTCTTGCCTTGGGGGCCCCATTTGGCCTCACAGGTTCTGTCACTTCGGGCATTATCAGCGCCAAGGGCCGCAGCCTTAGGCTCAATTTCTACGAAGATTTTCTGCAAACCGATGCAGCCATCAATCCAGGCAATAGCGGCGGGCCTTTAGTCAATCTCGATGGCCAAGTTATCGGCGTGAACTCTGCAATCAAAACCCGATCCGGTGGGTTTCAAGGTGTAGGCATGGCAATCACGTCAAACCTTACGAAAACCATCAAAGAGCAATTGCTGAAAAACGGCATTGTTCGCAGGGGTTACTTAGGCGTTGCAATCAAGGACATTGAAGACGAGCAGGTTGCAATGAAACTGGGCTTAAAAAACCCTAAAGGCGTGATCATCACCCAGGTGATGGATGATGGCCCCGCAGGCAAAGGTGGAATTCAATCAGGTGACATTATTATTGAAGTTGCAGGGAAGATTATCAAAGACAGCAAGGATCTCCAGTTTTCTGTAGCGGCTTTGCCCTTAGGTCAGGCTTCCGAATTCAAGCTGGTTCGCGATGGCAAAGAACTCAAGGTCAGTGTCACCATAGTCGAGCAACCCAAACAGTTTGGGATGTCACGCTTGAACCCGAAATCGCCAGAAAACCCAAGCATTGAGGGCGAAACCAACCTCGACAAACTTGGGGTTGAAGTAGGTCAACTCAATGAAGAACTTGCAGACAAATTTGGTTACAAGTCTGGAACCAATGGAGTGGTGATCATTAAGATGGATCGTGAAAGCCTTGGGTATAAGGCAGGCCTGCGAGTTGGCATGGTAATTACGAAAGTCGATAAGAAAGAAATTAAATCCTCTTCTGAAGTAAAGACCCTTACCGATAAGGCTAATTATGATGAAGGCGTTTTGTTTCAGGTTCAAACATCCGATGGCTCCAAGGATTATATCCTTGTAAAAAAGAGCTAGTGGTATGAGTTAAAACAAAAAGGAGCTTGGGACTAATCCCACGCTCCTTTTTTTATTTGATGAAAAGACTATCTTGACGCCAGGCTTTTAAGGCTGAACGCAAATAAACTCTTTTCCGTTCTTACAAACAACTTGCCATCTGCAACTGCAAATGAAGCAAGAGTTCTTTCGCCCATATCCGAGGTTGCGATTTTCTGGAAAGTTCTTGCTGCCTTTACAACAGTGGTTTTACCTTCTTCATTCTGAAAATAAATCTTACCATCCGAAATCACTGGGGAAGAAGAGTAAGCACCATCAATACGCTCGGGGCCCCAATGAATTTTACCCGTTGCAGCTTCCACGCAACTAGCCATGCCGTTATCGGCAACCATGAATAAATCAGGGCCTTCCGCAATAAGATTTGGAGTATGAGGAATGTTTTTCTCAAGCTTCCAGGCAACATGCGTTTCGGTTACATCGCCTTTCCCATCGGGCTTGATGGCATAGAGTACAGGGCGGTCATAGCTGGTGGAGATAAAAACCAAACCATTGGCAAACAAGGGTTTAGGAATGACAGAATACCCTTTATATTTAACGCGCCAGATTTCCTTGCCTGTTTTAGGATCATAAGCGCCAACCATGTCGCTGGCAGGGCTAATAACCATTTTCTGGCCATTCACTTCGATAAGCTCGGGTGTCGAAAACGAGAAAGGCTTAGTTGGGCTTGCTTGTCTATCAGTGCTCCAAACCAATGA
>JAPLNF010000349.1 GCA_026692965.1 Planctomycetota bacterium | reverse complement strand
CAGAATAAGCCCCGATAGCTCAGTTGGTAGAGCAGCTGACTCTTAATCAGCTTGTCGTAGGTTCGATCCCTACTCGGGGCACTTCACATCTTCCTAGCAAATAATCAAATCTTGGAAATTGTATTAATACAACCATGAAGTTGTTGGAACTTTAGATCCATGTAGATTCTAGGGCGCCCTCCACAGGGATACTAATTTTTGTTTAGGCATGTTTTAATTTGAATTAGTTGATAAATTCAACATTTGTCACATCTGTTTTGTAAATTTTCCATGATCCGTTGTGCTTTTTGAGAGTATGCACGCCTTCAACGATATTATCTCGGAATGCTGGCCCCTTTGTTTTTTCAGTGGTTTGACTGAATCGGACCCTTGCTTCGTCGAATGATACAGACTCTACCGCAAGCATAGTCAATCTTGTGTGAAGGTCATAAGTTTCGAATATTTTTTTTGTCATTTCCTCGGTTTTTTCGGCAATAAACGGATGAATATATGCGAGAGAATTTTTTATATCTTTGCGATTCCATGCATCGGCGTTTGCACGAACAGGAGCAAGAATTGCATCTTCTTCTGCCTTGCTTACTGAACTTTTTAAAGAAAATTTCAGGTGTGTTTTTTGCCAATAATAATAAAGAAAACCCCCGAACATAAGAAGCCCTAATAAACAGAGTGCAAACTGAAGTCGCACATAAGTTGGAACATTTTTTGAATTAGTCGTTGAAAACAAAATGTCAACCATTGACCAAGGTGGGTAAAAAGAATTATGAAATTCATCAAAACTATTAGCTGGCAACCATGTATTAATTTTTAATGGTTTATTTCCTACATCTTCTTTATTTCGTTTTGCAAACCAATCATCAACCGAAATGTTTTTTAAAGAAATAGCATATTTAATTTCTTCTAATGTATATGGCCCATGAATCGTATATGACTTATCGTCATCAATTATTTTGCAGTAATAAACCATAAATGTGCCTTTATAAACACAGCCCCAAGGAATAAACCTTTGCGGGGCGGCCTTAATCGTTAAGCAGTATTAAAGGGGCGGTTGATCTTCTGGAATGGAAGTGTTTTCGATAACAACTTCTTTATCGGCTTTAGCTTTGTTTGCGGCTTTGCTTGCAGCTTTGTTGAGGGTTTTTGTTGCTAAATCTGCTTTATCACCTTCAAGGCAATCTCGTTTTATTACTTCGGTTTGTAAGACTTTTTGAATTTCTTCGATACCAACTTTAATTCCTGGCGATAGTTTGCGAAGTTCTCGTCTGATGGTTTCTAAAATTGGATCTGATAAAGCAATGGCGGTTAATGTGAACTTGTTTACAACTTGTTTTTGTGCATGAAAATCACCAAGTAATGATTTAGTCCAACTTTCTTTGGCGATCATAAAAAGCATATCTAAATGCTCTTCATCTTTGGGGTTCAATAGCTGGAAGTTAAACTCATAAAGCAATTCATGTTCAATCGGCTTTGTAAATAGAATCTTAAAAACCTTCCAATTGATACCATTGGTAAGGATCACCCAATCCACACCCTGATTGGTTGCATAATCAACAGCTTGCTTTACAAATGCTTCTTTTAAATCTGTATTAACAGCTTTTACTTCGATCAAAAGAATTAGTTTTCCATCATGTTTAATTGCAAGATCAACATAGGTTCCCCTTATGGCATGTTCAGAGGTAATGTCCGTGTATTTGTCGTACCCAAAAACATCTTGTAAAATATCTGTAAGGATTGTCACGGTATCTGATTCATTGACATCTCTGGTTTTTGCATTTTCTAAAATAGGCTAAAATTTCTTTAAGCCAGAAACTAGACGGGATAAAACTCTTGCTGGAACTGCCATGAAAAACCTCTTTATTATTAAAATGTCTAAAAAAATAAATTTTATAATTTCTATAAAATACAAATGATTATTTTAGCGGAGTTATTTCTTTAAGTGCGGATGGTGTGACTACATAGTGATATGGATTCAATCTATCTTCTTTAAAATCTGTTTTTGATAATGAAAATTTAACGTATTGTTTTAAGCCAAAACGTTTAATGGATTCAAGCAATAGAGGGTCGATTTTTTCATTTTCCGATTTGTTATTCAACGAAATATCAAATTCGAATTCTTCAGACAATGGTCTTGGTTGACTTTTTGTATTATTAGCAGCAGGGGTTTGGGCAAGAATTTGCAATTTAATTTGAAGGTTTGAAGATTGAACTTCGCAAAAGACAACCCAATCGGTAATTCCTTCTCTTGCAATTGTTTCGGCAAGGCTTTTTTTTACGGTTCGTAATTCACCATATGCTTTTGTTCTTGCTTCTGCTTTGGCAACAGGATTAATAATAAACTCAGCAGATTTCAAATTAATCATTGCTACTTGCATTTTTGTTACGAAATCTTTTTGATCCTGAGGAATTGGATCCATTTTTTTAAATATTTTTTGACAATAAGCTGATTCCGTAATCAATACTACGATTGCTATTACTAACAAGTTCCGGCAAACCGAAAACAAAAAATTCATAACACACCTCAAAATAAAATGATTATTAAATATTATATTAATATTACGAGAAAATTATTTTAATGTATATCTTAAATTAAATAAATTAAATCATTGGTGTTGTTAAGTTTCACTATTTTGAAATCTATTTTGATTGTCCGTATTTTTTAACCCAACACTTTTGTTTTTGGATGGCTTTGAATAATTTTATTGGGGTTTTTATTAGAAATACGAATTGTCTATTCTACTTGTGGCACTTGATCATTTTGCATTTCTTCGATAATTGTCTATAAAACGCAAGAATCAATAAGGATTTTAATCAATTCTTGAACATTGGCGAAAGTCTCTGGACCGCCACGATGTGTATTTAAATGTGCTATTTCAACACCCAATAGGTTGCTTTTTTGTCGTTTTTTGCGATAGTGCTTGTTGCCTTATCCTAATCAGAATCAATCACTTGAATGTAATGGACCATGAATCGTGTATGAGTTATCATCATTAACTATCCTGCAGTAATAGACTATATCCGTACTTTTAGGAATAACCTTCAGGGCTTTTAATAAGAAGTGGACTTTAAGGAAATAACTTCGGTTTATTCGGTTTGGTGAGGGTTTGAATTGACATCAGGTAATTCGCCCTTTTTCGCCTAGAGTTTGCCGGTATGGAGTTTGCTGTTTAGCAAGTTCAAGCATAATTAATACCACCAGAATTAAGATGTTTGTGATAATTGCAACCAGAAAAGTTAGAAGAGTTTCAATTCTTGGAACCATAAACAAGGTTTGATTTTATTAAGAATTTGAGCATATAGTGATAAGTAACATCATAAAGAAAACAGTCTTACTGTTTTTTTTATTCATCTGACTTAAAATATTTTCGTAAGTAACCATTGTCTTAGTGGTTTCATACTTAGCCTAAGCCAGAGCAGTATTGTCAAAAAAGAGTATATTCATATTTGCAATTCTTTGAACGGAATAACCAGCATTTTTAGATTTTAATGTCATGTAAATTGTCTTATTATCTAATAAGTAAAAAATTAATAGGAATTAAAATTATTTATAACATAGAATTATGAATTGATTAATATGTGATTTTTTGGAGTTATTTATGCCTATTTCTTCTGTATGTCCTTCCTGTCAAGCGAAACTTAAAGTTCCTGACCAAATGGAAAACAAAAAGGGTAAATGTCCAAAATGTCAGAACATAATTTTATTTAAGCTTTTTGAGGAGGCTATTAGCCCGCCTTTTATACAAGAAGCCCCTTTGTCCGGCCCCCCTGTTCCCGTTATTATTCCAAAGGTTTATCCAAAAGTTGTCCCACAACCAGTAGTGTTCGATGATGATTTTTTGCAAAATAATGATTTAGGATTCACTCAAAATGTTATTTCGCAAAGGGTGTTCGTTAACCAAAAAAAAAGTTCTTCTAATAGTTTAGGAATTGCCTCACTAGTAGTAGCAGTGCTTTCGTTTTTTATATGTTGGTTGCCTGGGGTCGGAGTTTTGGTTAGCGGGTTAGCATTGCTTTTAGGTATGGTTGGAATCGTGGTGTCTTTTTTACGCAAAGGAGAAGGAATTGGTTATCCTATTGCCGGTGCAGGGCTAGCAGCAATTTCCTTAACTCTTTCTTTTTTGTGGACAACAGCCGTCTTGACTCCTGCCATAAATAAAGTAATTGCGGCGTCCGAAAAAGTAAAAGCCGAAAATGCTAATAATGGTTTGGGGAATGATGCGAAACAGAATGAAAACAATCAAATGCCAGCTAAAGAACTAGCTAAAAAAGAAAATGATTTGGTAGATGCAGTGAGTAAGGTGGCTGTTGTCGGAGATATTAAGATTAAAATAATTAGTGCTGAAATCGATTTTGTTACGGGGAATACTTTTGGCGAGTTTAAGTCGAAGGAAAAGCTTTTAAAGATAATTGTGAAAGTTACTAATGCTAATCCCAACAGAAAAGTTGAATTTGAAGGATGGGGCAAGCATGATTTTTCTTTTGATGACAGTCCATCTTTGAAAGATAATTTTAAAAACTCATACAAACTAATCAATTTTGGTATTGGGGCACGGGTCGATGGCCAAGTGGGAGTTGAATCACTCTATCCGGATAAACCATTAACGGATCTTTTAGTGTTCGAAGCGCCTTTGGGAAACATGGAGTATTTAGTTCTAGAATTACCAAATAAAAACATTGGTGGGAAAGGTTCATTAAAATTCAAAATCCCCACAGCTATGCTTGGAAAATAGTATACGAAGAAAGGGTACGGATAAAACATACGGGAAAAAATGAAGCCAACAAAAACGCTTAAATGAATCCATGATCGTGCGATGGAGAAACTGGTATCATCGACAGCGGCCAGAGATGTAGTACAGCGGTCGCTTGATGGGATAATAGCGGAGCAGGAACGCAGGGCGGCGGCGAAGAAAGCCGCAGCGAAGGAAATGATTAACACCGAAACCCCACCGATTAAGTAAAAACGGTTCGACTTCGATATCACTCCCCAGAAATTCAAAGCAGAAAAAACCCACTTTACCAATGTTGAGATTTGATAATAACTGGCAGTAAACCGACTCTAGGGGCGATACGTCACCGCTAGCATCCATTTTTCTAAGAATCTTCTTGATTTATATTTAGGATATGAAATAGTTTAATTATGGTTCATGGAATTTGACTCCTGTTAATCGCTAGGCACCTAGGGCAATCCTTGGTGCTTATCTTTAACTTTTCGTTATTTTAAGGGGCAGTTAATGGCTGACGCTGATGCTGTTCATGACAAGGTTAGGGCTGAGGCCTGGGCTGTTCGTGACAAGGCTAGGGCTGAGGCGTGGGCGATTCGTGACAAGGCTTATGATGAGGCCTGGGCCCTTCGTGACAAGGCTTTTGGTGAGGCTAGTACTGTTTATAACAAGACTATGGCTGAGGTTATGGCTGTTTTAGACAAAGCTGTGACTGCTTATCAAAAAGCTTGGGCGGAAAAGAATAAAGCAATTTAAACCTGCCTTTTTATCATTGCTACCACCAGAATATCCCTTAAATCCAAGGTTCTGAAAAAATCTCTCCGAAGATAAAGAAAACTGACTAGCCTATTTCGGTTAAATCAAACGATCTTAAGTTTGATTTACATTGGATTAAGTTTTTCTGCAGAATTTAAGCTAAAACAAGTTAGGTTCATCCCTTCTCGGGGTGATGGATCTCTTTATTCCTTGGCGCTCACTTTTGTGTTCAAAATTATATAGCCAATTTGTTGTTGAAATATTTTAGTAAAACTAATTCCGTAGTTAGATAAAGAACAGTATTTTGTTATCTTTCACCCTACAAACGCATAAACCATAAGGTTAAAAGGGCTGTAAATTTTTTGATTCGTTTCTAGATTTATTTGTATCAAACGTAAAAAACAAAATGTTAGGGTAATCTTGATCATCGATTGAGATTTTTTTGCAGTAAGTGTTTGGATGATAAGACAGAACTGTTGCATTAGTGAATGATTGCTTTAAAATTACATTCATATTTGCGGCCGATTTAAATTGTAGCCTATGTCATTACTAAGTCCCTTTTATGAAAATACAATTATCGTTTTTATTTCGTAATCGTTGGCTGTTCACTTCTGTTTTGTTTGCATCGATAATCCACTCCGCATTTGCAGTAGACCCAATTAAAGAAGATCCAAAATTCAAAGCAATTGCTGAACGGTTTCAAACTGATTTTGGTGCAACTATCAAATTAGTTCAAAGCAAAGATGATGTAGTGGGAACAAATTATGAAGTACGCGTTCTTGAACCTGCACAATTAGAAAACGCTATTAAAGTCTTAACTTGGTTGGAAACTGAGTACAAAAGATTTCCTGCGGGATTCTTTAAAAAGCATGGTTCTAAGAATCTCGTATTGGCAAATTCTTACGTTTCCAAAACATGGAAAGGGTCAGGGGTTCCCTATTCGCCACCTACCATTTCGGAAAAACGAAGCAATTCCATTTTGGTAACCGTGCCAAGTGCGATCGCCCCGTCTACAGAGTTCCTTACCAAGAATAGTATGTATCAGACGGTGTTTACCTATTTGATTGATGATTTGAAATCGCCTGATTCCCCTTTAACACTTTCGAAATGGAAAACATTAGAGTCGAAGGATTTGGAAAATGAAAGTGAGTCTGCGAAAAGGCTTTTAAAAAGTAGCAATTCGCGAGAGGGGCTTTTCAAGATTTTATGGGATCCTTTTGAAATAAGGGAGTTAAAAGAACTTGCAAAAAGTGATCCTCTGCTAAAACAAAGAATAAAAATCGTTCTAACATTTTTGACCACACTCGACCCGCAATTCAACCAAGCATTTTGGGAGAACCTCGAGACAATCCCTGAGTCGCAGCGAACCATATCGCTAAACAACCCTGAAGATATTAATAACATTGAGCAAATCAAAGGCGATAAAGAAATACAAAACGATCTAAGTATTATTGAGAAGAAATGGTCGCTCAAGGTTATTTGGAAACCGGGTTCTGAAGTTCCCCCGATGCCTGCTAAAGTGCGACTGGAGTATTCCTACCATACCGATAAAAAGTGGCAATCGTTCAAGCAATTTGTGCATTTACTTCGAGAGGAATTGGAACTTTATCCGGATGAGATTATTTCGAAGTTGAATGTAAAGAACATTTACATTCTTGATGATTTTGTTTTTCGCAATGCAAAAGTTGCGGGCCAGAGTTTCAGTTGGCTTCCCCAGGTTTCATTCGCTTATGCAATTAGTAGT
>JAPLNF010000348.1 GCA_026692965.1 Planctomycetota bacterium | reverse complement strand
TTATGCTAGGCATTATTATGACCTATTTTGTTTGGCGGAACGGGCAGAGGTTCTTGCCATGCTAGGTTCCGAAGAATACGAGGTAATCAAGTCCGATTACGACCGAATTAGTAGAAAGTATTTTGAAAAAAGCTATGTGCCACCGCCTAACATGAGTTTTGAACAAAGTGTTGCCCTATTCCCACCTCCGGAACTTGGCGCAGTTCTGGCTACGGAGTTTGAAAAACAATGTAAGTTATTATGTTTTGGCGATTTTCCAACATGGAAAAATCTTCAAGTTCGCCTAAGTGGCATTCGCAATTTGCTATAATGCGCCTAAATAAAAGACAACGAATAGTGCCTCGTTTATTTAAAGATACGATTTAGGATTCAGTATTAAAAAACAGAAAGAGGCAGCACTCCTGCCTCTTTTTTTAGCTATGAGCGGTACAAATTATTTGCACCCCAGATCCCGCCATTAGGTTTATCTATGAAATAGATGCTATTCCCATTATTTGCTAAAACAAACGAGTTGCCTTTATAAGCAACTAGATACATAATGCAGGTGTTAGAATTTATTTACCAACATTTAGTATCATGCTTAAACAAAAACAACAACTTCTGCTGAGACTTGTAAAAAGAAAAGGGGGTCATAAAATCTAGTGACCTTCTAAAGTTCGATATTCCACGAACTTATCTATCAAGACTTGTTAAATCAGGAGTTCTCAAAAAAGCATCAAGAGGCATTTATGTTCTTCTGAACGGCGATGTAACTGAGCACCAAAGCACCTTGGAAGCTTGTACCAGAGTGCCTCATGGAATCGTTTGCCTTCTCTCTGCTTTGCAATTTCATGGGCTTACAACTGAAATACCACATCAGATATGGCTTGGGATAAGCCCCAAGGCCAGACTCCCCAAGGTCGATTATCCGCCAATAAGGTTCGTACGCTTTTCCGGGCCAGCCCTAGCTGCAGGTGTTACAGAACATTTGATACATGGAGTAAAATTTAAAACAACCACGCCTGCTAGAACCGTGGTCGATTGCTTCAAGTATCGAAATAAAATCGGGCTAAGTGTAGCTCTTGAGGCTCTTCGGGACTGCCTGCGTAAACATAAGGCCACGGTTGACGAGATTCATCAAATATCAAAAATCAGACACATGGAAAATGTAATGCGCCCTTACATGGAAGCAATAATATGAGCAAAGATAAGCTAAATAATGTTGTGGCATCAGTTCGCCAACGATTAGCAAACATTGCCCGTACCAACGGTGTAGATTTTAATCTTTTGCTCACCCACTTTGCAATTGAACGATATGGATGAAGATTAGGTATTACAAACTTTTTTGCTAAGGAACTTGATTGTGGCCGAGACACCATCACGGTTGCAGTCAAGCATTGGTATTCCTCAAGGGGGTTGCCTGATGGCAGATCAAGGAAATAATCTTGGTGTTAAAAATCTTGATCTTTAAAAGAGGCAGTAACCCTGCCTCTTTTTTAGCTATAAGGGATGAAAAATGCTTAGGCTGAAAATAACTAAAATAATCTTCCGATCAAATGGTGCATAGCCCCAGAAAGAATGAAATCGCCCCATATTTTCTTAAGCGAAGATTATTACCGCAAAAATTTAGACTTCATGTTCACGGAAAAATTTTGCGCTGGCAGTTTTATCTGTTAGGCCCTGCGCTACGGAAAGAACTTGAGACTCAAGTTCATCGTTAGTCATGATGACAGTTTTATTGTTTATATCCAAAAACACGAGGGCAGTCACGGCGCCTACCCGCTTATTGCCATCCATAAAAGGGTGATTCTGAATGATGTGGAAAAAATAAGCAGCAGCCATCTCGAATAGGTCGGTATGCAAAAACGATCCGCCAAATATGGTTTGAGGTTGTGCCAAGGCAGATTCTAGTAAACCAAAGTCCCGAATACCGCTAGCACCACCATAACGATTAATCTGATCGTCATGGATTTCGAGAACTTCTTCCAAAGTCAGAAAATCGGGTGACATTGGTCAATTTGCCAATCGTTTGA
Organism: Planctomycetota bacterium; assembly: GCA_026692965.1. GTDB lineage: Bacteria > Planctomycetota > Planctomycetia > Gemmatales > Gemmataceae > UBA969. The sequence goes on along the minus strand of JAPLNF010000348.1, from coordinate 974 downwards.
GAGCAGTTCCAAATTTACGATTGGTCTCTTCTAAAGCGCCCGCTTGAAACTGGATTTTCTTTTATCGTCTTTCACAGGTGAAATAAGAAGTAGTTGACCATCAGTAGTTATTTCCAATGGAGTTTCTGGATCAATATTCAAAAGATCGAGCACTGGCTTATCAATTATCAAAGCCCAGCTATTGCCATGTTTGGTAAGTTTTTTTATCATGTTCAGCCTTTTAGTTGTGGTGCCTTATTGTATGCACATTGTATCACCAAAAATAAATACTGTCGAGACAAATATACCAAGTTCGAAGTCTTAAAAAGAGAAGTGATTTTGATTCCGGACTCTTATTTAAAACATACCTAAGCAGTCGAGGTAATGTTTGACAGATTGTTTGGGAGTGCAAAACTGCTACTCAAAGATTACTTGGCAACTTTGGGTATTCAAATACTGGATGGCAGATCAAGGAAATGATCTTTGTGTTGAAAATCTTGATGTCTTAAAGAGGCAGCACCCTGCCTTTTTTTAGCTATCAGGGATTAGTTCTTTCCTTGCTTGAATACACCTTTGTAGTGGACACCACGAGTGTGTATTCAAACATTCATAAGAATTAGATTTTAGCCTGTTATTTAAGGCAAAGCGAATTCTATTGTAAAATAGCCAGTGATTAGTGTGGAAGACTAACCGGAACTCTGCCGGAGGGCGATCCTTGCGGGGTTCTTTTTTTGCTTTTTCTTCCCCCTGCGAACACCAACAATCTTAAAAACAACATAAAATCCACGGTTTTTGATGCAATCGCAGCACCCAGGTTCATCAAAATTTCACTAGAAAAAACCTTTTTACTAAGTAGAATACATTTAGATTAATAATATTTTTGCATGTATGTTGTGCTCTAGATTCGCCCTTATCGAGAATATTTTGCATACGACTTCGTTAACTTTGCTGCAAAAGCTACGTATTCAAGACCCAGATGGTTGGGAACGATACAC
>JAPLNF010000347.1 GCA_026692965.1 Planctomycetota bacterium | reverse complement strand
TATCAAATGCTAGGGTGCCATCTGGAATATTAATTTGGTTGTCAGGTATGTTTACATGATCAAAAAAGGTTTCACGCATCCATCTTCGGTAACTTTGAGGGTGAGTGGAATCCAAAGGGTAATATTCATCAAGGTTGAATGTAATGACCTTGGAAAAATCTAGCCCTTCCATTTTGTGCATGCGAATAAGTTCGCGATATAAGCCAACAGGTGTTGAACCAGTTGGAAGGCCCAAAACGGTAAATTTCCCCTGAACCAAGTTCTGTTTTATAATTTCTTCAATCTGAAGTGCAATATGCCTTGCAGCTTGATTACTATTTGAAAAAACAATAGTTGGGACTTTGGTGCGCGGGATGTAGTGTGATGCCATAGTTTTTCCAGACATAACCAATTACATGGTGATTAATAATTCCTATCTATTTAACAGTAGTTTATCATATGATGCCATAGATAAGACTTGTAAAAATATCATCATGTTTTTGAGATAAAGAATAAAATTGACCTGAGGATCTAAGGCCATGTACATTTTTCTTAATGGTGCAAAGCAAAATGTAACCGATTTGGTCACGGTAGATGGGTTGTTAATGCAACTGAAGCTGGAAAGTCGGAAAGTTGCGGTCGAATTAAACAAAAAGGTAATTCCGCTTAAAGATCATGGTCATACCGCTATTAATGAAGGCGATTATGTTGAGGTTGTGACTTTGGTCGGTGGAGGAAGTGGAGAAGAGCTAAAGATGGATACCCCTTTAAAAATCGGTAAATTTGAGTTTAAAAGCAGACTAATTACAGGCACCGGGAAATACTCGACTCTCGAGCAAATGAAATATTGCCTAGATTTAAGTGATTGCGAAGCAACGACTGTCGCGGTTCGGAGAGAAAGGCTTGTTGATAAACAGGGCCGTAGTATTCTTGATTTTCTTGATTTAAAAAAACTCGTGATTTTGCCTAATACTGCAGGGTGTTACTCCGCTGAAGATGCAGTGAGGCACGCTCGATTAGGCCGTGAATTGCTTAGAAATCTTGAAAATCCAGGTTCAGAATGGGTCAAATTAGAGTGCCTTGGCGATCCTAAAACGTTGCTGCCTGATCCTTTTGAAACCCTTAAGGCAACCGAAATACTCGTAAACGACGGTTTTCAAGTTCTTGTTTATACAAGTGATGACCCAATATTAGCGCGAAATTTGCAAAAAGCAGGGGCCACTAGCGTTATGCCTGCAGGTAGCCCCATTGGCAGCGGCCAAGGTATTTTGAATCCCAATAACATCCGAATTATTTTGGAGTTTTTGAAAGGGGAAAACCCGGACTATCCCGTTATTGTTGATGCGGGGGTCGGCTCTGCAAGTGATGTGGCCAAAGCCATGGAGTTAGGATGTGATGGCGTCTTGCTAAATACAGCAATATCAGGAGCAAAATTTCCAGAAAAAATGGCTTTGGCGATGCGCTGGGCATGTATTGCTGGTAGACTGTCTTATCTTGCTGGAAGAATTCCGAAAAAGCTGTACGCACAAGCTTCAAG
>JAPLNF010000346.1 GCA_026692965.1 Planctomycetota bacterium | reverse complement strand
GGGCATTAAAGCCATAAAGCGGGCGCGTTTGACAGCATCTTGAACAGCGCGCTGGAAAGCAGCACAGTTGCCTGTACGCTTACGGCTGAGCATTTTGCCTTGCCCGGTAGACATTTTCTTGAGGGTGCTAACATCCTTGTAGTCAACAAAAGCGGGACTAGGGCAACCTTCCTTGGTGCAAAAACGACAACGATTCTTCTTACCTTTACCCAATTTCTTGCGAACCATGGTTACTCTCAACTTTTCGTGAATAAAAATTCAAATACACCTAAGGAAGTCAAATTACAATTTTAGAGCCTAAAGTCAACTATCCCAAGGGAATTGATTTGTAAAGCAGGGTTTCTTTTACGTACTAGGAAATAGTTTCCGGTCCTTTAATTATTTACAATTCTCTAGAGTTTTTCACGTAAGTCTATTGTATGATTAGGTTTGTGGCGATATTTTTTTGGTAGTGGCTAATATACTATCGCTTTTTTGATTAGCTTACTTCTAACTGCATTACAAAAAGCTAGGGAATCAGCTGCAAAGATGAAACACCAAAATAACCAAATACGCTCTTTCAGGGCTGGGGCAATGGATATAAAGATCCTAACAATTTGGGCGCTGCCCAATTTATGCAGCTATAAAAACGATACGCAATAAAATGCATGGCCCTTTCCAACACTGTCTTTTGGATTAATTCTTATGTTGAAACCTGCTTGCAAACGCCTTCTCCTAATGGCAACCCTTTGGCTCGCCATCTTGGGATGTAGTGCCGAGGTTTCAACTTTTCCCGTCGAGGGAACGGTAACTTTCAAAGGTAAGGCGATACCGAGGGGAGAAATCTACTTCGATCCTGATACGTCAATTAAAGGGCCCCAAGACAAGGCACTTATCAGGGAGGGGAAATTTTCCACCAAAGAATTTAACTCAGGGATTGTTCCAGGGAAATACATCATTCGTATTCAAGGATTCGATGGCAAGCCCCGGGAAGATGCCCCGATGGGAAAAGTAATTTTTCCTGCTTATGAATTATCCATGGATCTAGTTCCAGGCAAACCACTCACTATTGAAGTACCTTCGAAATAATTGCTTTAATCGGTCAAATCCATGCAGGCATACCAGTATTTATTAAAGCTGGGTTAATTAGAAGTGCTCAAAAATTGCCCGGGTAGTGTTTTGAAGTTATGGTTCTAAAACGATATCCATCTTTTCTGTATCAGAAAGGCTTTTAGGACCATGCACTTTATTCGTGCCAGCGCACTTGTGTTAATGCTGGTGCTTACCCCAACTCTTCTAGCTTTCAAGCTGACAAACCCTTTTTTATTCAACAGGGTAAATCGCAATCTCCATGGAACGGTTGTTGATTACACCAATAATTCTAGGGTGGATAATCGAATTTGGTCGGAATCGCTCTGTGAAAAACGCGATCTGTATGTCTATCTCCCCCCTAATTATGATTCCAGCAAAGCTTACCCTCTTTTAATCTGGCTTCATGGTTTCAGTCAGGATGAAAATGTTTTCCTCGACTATGTAGTGAAACCTTTTGATTGCGCCATTGCTTCGGGCAAACTACCCCCAATGATAATTGCAGCCCCCGATGGTAGCTTGAATAAAAAACTCAAATTGATTCCTCCAGGAAGTTTCTTCATCAATAGTAAAGCGGGGAATTACGAAGACTATTTCATGAAGGATGTGGTCGGCTTTCTAACTAAAAATTATCTTATTCGCCCTGAAAGAGAAGCTCATGGTTTGGCTGGTACCTCGATGGGTGGCGCAGCTTCCTACCACCTTGGAATTAAACATAACCAGTTTTTCAAAAACATTGCGGGTATATCACCGCCGATGAATCTCCGTTACATGGATCACAAAGGTTCTTACATGGGAGACTTTAGCGCTGCTTTCACCGAATTACGAAATGACTTCTCTAAAAGTAATATGACTGTAGGAAAATTCTGTGGCTTCTTTCTCGTAAAAGCAAAAGATATTCAAGCAGACTTGTTTAACTTTAAAGACCCAAACATCGCCGCAGAAATCGCTGCGGTAAACCCTACTGAAATGCTCGACTTTTATAACATCAAAAATGGCATGCTTAACATGTATCTCGCCTATGGCAGAAAAGATGAATTCAACCTTGACGCCCAAGCAGAAAGCTTCCTCCATCACGCCCAAGCCAAAGGTATTCATGTAGATGTTGATTACGATCCACACGGTAAACACAACACCGCAACCGCCAAGAGGTTCATTCCCAACATGATTGATTGGTTTGCAATCCAATTCAAAGGAATGGAACCCAAGTAAATAAAAAAGACCTGCGGAGAATATCCACAGGTCTTCTTTTTAAACAGCTTGCAATTTAAATCCCATACTCGCGTTTGGGGCGAATGAACTTCCCTGGTTGGGGAATTGGGTATTTACCATCCTTATCTGCAACCAATGGCGCAGGACCATCCAAGGTAAGCTTGTCCACTGTTGGGGCAAACTCATGCTCGCAATTAAGCATTTCATCATAGGTGATGATCTTACCAGTATGGCAAGCCATACGACCCATGGAAGTTACCAAGCTAGCTTCAGCACCACGACGGCACTCATTGTGCTTTTTGTCTTGGCGAATCGCATCAATTAATGCATCCCATTCTAATTGGTAGGGGTCCAAATCTTCCTTGGTATATTTCCAAATCTCGTTGGCAGTGGTCATATTCTGGTTCTTGTACATTCTTGCATTTGCGGGCCAATGGCCCTTTGCAGAAATGGTGGCAGAACCCTTGGTGCCATGTGCATAGCTGGCGAATTCCTGATCGCAATTAGGCATGTAACGGCCTTCAAGAATCAGTTTAGCGCCATCTGCAAAACTAAACTCTGTCGAGTAAGAATCGAAATTCTGGTCGACATAATCTTCACGATAATGCCTGCCGCCGTATCCCTTAGCAGAAATCGGCCAAGCATCTTTCATCCAACAAGATTCATCAATGTTATGGATGAGGAAGTCGGAGTAAGCACCACCACTGGCCCAAAGGAAGCCATGGAAGTTTTTGATTTGATAAAGGAGTTCGTTCATGTTTTCAGGCTTGGGTTTTACAAACGCACTGCCTGTAGGTCCAGCAACACGATAAGCACGAAGAAGCGTGATATCGCCAATTTCGCCACCTTTGATTCGTTCATGCAATTCGCCTCTGGCCCTACAATGCCTGCACATAAGGCCAACGCCAACCTTCAAATTCTTAGCTTCAGATTTCGAAGCCAACTCAAGCATTTTGCGGGTGCCTGGACCATCCACCGTGGTGGGTTTTTCCATGAATACATTCAAACCCTTTTCAATGGCATAAGCAAACATCACCCAGCGAAATGCAACTGGTGTTGTAAGAATAACCACATCGCC
>JAPLNF010000345.1 GCA_026692965.1 Planctomycetota bacterium | reverse complement strand
GGGTAGCGCGTGGTGCCTGCTTTAATCCTTCAGCCTTCAGCTTCTCAAGAATAAAAGAATCAATGGGATTAGAAGCTCGCGTATTGCTGATTGAAACAGGAACATTAGGCCTGATGGGGGCTTCAAACGCCCAGTGTTTCCCCCAATTCGCGCCTTGATCTATCCAAGCCTTCAATAGCTCGATCTGATTTTTTCCTAGCTTTCTCGCAGAGGAGGGCGGGGGCATTAACTCTTTTTCATCGGCTGTTATCAAGCGTTGGAATAATTCGCTTTTCGTACTGTCTTTAGGTTGAATGATATGAGCGCCTGGCGACTTCGATTTTGCAAACGCGCCTTCCTGGGTATCCAGCCTTAGTTTCGCTTTGCGTGCTTTTTCATCAGGCCCATGGCATGAGTAGCAGTTATCCGAAAGAATCGGAAGTATATCCCGCGAAAAATTAATCTGCGCAGGATCTGCACCAAGTATCAGCCAAGTCAAAATGAATGCGGGAGCTGTCATGACAACCATTCTTTAAAAGTTACTTTTGCAATTCTCGAACTTTGATGTTTTTGAATGCCACCGGGCCATGATCCACTTGTATCAGGATGGGGGCTTTAGTCTTTTCCTTTAACTTGAAATTATTTCCTGTGGGGGTGAGTAGCTCCACATTATCGTGAATCAACTCACCATTCAAAAGCACCTTGGGCAGTCGAGCGTTTTTAACCTTGTTGCCTGCCTCATCAAAGCGGGGTGCTATGAAAGTGATATCTAAGGTTTGCCATTCGCCTGCAGGCTTGCAAGCATTTTTAGAAGGGGGAATACCTTTATCAATGTAGGTGAAGGCGGGCTTTAATTCCCATCTCGGGTAAACACCTCCACAATCCGAACCGGTTAAATTAGTTTTCCCAAAGCTATCGAAAATCTGAACCTCATAGAGAGTGTGCATTTTAAGGCCAGAGTTAGAACCCTTGGCTACTAAAAATTCGAGATGTATTTCGTGATCACCCCAGGATTCCTTAGTGACTAGGTCGGGTAACCCTTCGTTGTTATTGAAAAGAATAGCGCCTTTATCTTTGCCCGCTACCAGCTTATTTTGCTTAGCCCCATCAAGGCTTACTTTATCCGTCCAAACAAATTTGGGGGATGCTTTTTTAAACGCGTCCAACTTTCCTTCTGGGATTAATTCCACCCAATCAGTTTCTGCGTTACAAATCAACGTCATCATTCCTAAAGCAATGGCTATACTGTTCATAAGGGATCTCGGGTTAGAACGTTAAAGGGCGGGAATTTAGTAAGATAATAATGTAACCTTTGTGCGTATGCTCTTCAATTGATACCCTAGAATAATAGTGAATCAATTTTTAGGCATGTTTTGCTTGATTCTTAATCGGAGACTGAATGATTACTCGATATTCTCTTCTTTTTACTTTGTTCTTTGCTACTTTTGCTTCTGCAGTTGACCCTAAAGAAACTAAACTCCAACAAGAAGAAGCAATCCATCAAGGCGTTTGGCAAGTTACTTCTTTTATGCGCAATGGCAAAGAAACCGCCAAAGAAACTGTTGATTCCATCGAAAGGCTGGTCGATGGCAAGCATGTGGTTTGGAAAAGGGATGGCAAAAGATTTGCAGGCACCACCGTTGAACTCAATCCAGAAGTAAATCCGAAAACTCTTGATGTCAGCCCAGACGGGGGCACCATGAAGGGAGAAAAACTTCTAGGAATTTATAAACTTGAAGGCGATATCCTCACCATCTGCATGGCACCCAAAGGAAAAGATCGGCCAACCAAGTTCGAAGCAATTCCGGGAACGGATGATACCTTAATGGTTTTCAAGAAAAAAACGAAGCCCCAAGACTAACTATTTCACCCAAATCACCTACGGCCGTATTTCAGAGAGTTTGATTTTATTTGCATCGATTAATTAGTTCTAAATCAATCTTTACTCAACATTCACCTATAGCTATAGATCCGCCTTACCTGAGTTAACTTAAGGCGTCTATGGTTTTGATGTATGAGTACTATAAATAATAATACGCAGGCTGAAGCAAGCTATATTTTAGCTGAAGAATCCTCTTCAGATAAAAGTTCTTGGCTCCATAGTTTATATTGCTTGGTTCAAAAAACTTGCGTGAATGATCGCTTTTTTTGGGTCTTACTCAACCTACTTTTGCTCGCGATTATTTTCCCCTCTTTAGATCATTCCTCTTCAGGCAATGATGTCCTTGCTTTGTTCTTCTCGTTTTTTCTCTTCTCTGTCCCTTATAGTCTTAGAAATAATGATGAAGCCACAAAGTTCATTTATTTCTTCTCGCTACCTTTTTGTTTGATTGGCTGCGCCTTGTTGATTCTGCCAGACAACTTACCGGGGTTGTCACATCCAAAATGGGTCATGCTGCCTAGGATGGTTTCTCATATGGTTTTCTTTTTCAGCCTCGGATTTTATTTGTTTCGCGAACTATGGCTCGACAAAGCCATCGGCTTCGACAAAATCATTGGCGGTTGCTGCCTTTATCTTATCGTTGGCACGATC
>JAPLNF010000344.1 GCA_026692965.1 Planctomycetota bacterium | reverse complement strand
GGGAGTTTTTTTATTTCGCTTGCAGACATCGACCACTTTTTTTACCGCATCTTGGAATAATGGGTGATCAAATTGGCCAGGAATTCCCAAGCTGGTTGATAAATCAGTCTGCCCAATCCATAGAACATCGATGCCTTCTACACTTGCAATTGCATCAACGTTTTCAAGGCCCGCCATTGTTTCGCTTTGCGCAACCAGCAAAGTTTCGTTGTTGGCGGAACTCATTTTTTCAACAATGTTTCCGCTAATGTAATCATCATGTGCAATGGTAAAAGCTGCGCCCCTACGGCCCACAGGGGGATACTTTGCGGAGGACACAAATTTTCGCGCCTGCTCTGGGGTATCGCACATAGGGATCATGATTCCCATTGCACCCATATCTAGCACGCTGGCGATAAAATGATATTCTGTTGCGGGGATTCGAACCAATGGCACTAGAGCGGTGGATCTTGATGTTGCAACCAGCATTCGAATGGTTTCTGCATTCCAGCCAGTATGTTCCATGTCGAAAATTGCAAACTCTGCTCCAGCTTGGGCTGCAAGCCTTGCTATTCCCGTGGTATTGAATTCAAAAATAAAAGTCCCGATGGAGGTTCCACCTGAAGTGATTTTTTGTTTTACGGTGTTGATTTTCATTAGCATTCCTTTGGCCTGGCAACTGGTTCGATGGAAAACCGCTGGTACTTAAAAATGGGATTCTACCCGATGATTTCATTGGTATCAAAGGCGAACAAATAAAGTTCTTTTTTTAGATGCGTATAACCACTATCAATTGCTGGAATGTATATTTGTTTTATGATTTTACTGCATGTTAGAATCAAGCGAGCTTAAAAATTTCAACAGGTTCAGCCCGGCCTTTTACAGCCACTTTTCCAAGGCTGACAGCATCGTTCCCATCATCACCAAGGGCTTCCTTGACCATTTCGGAAATCAATAATTGTGAATTAAACTGTTTATTGAGGGATTCTATCCTGGAGGCAAGGTTTACGACATCGCCAATGATGGTGTATTCTTTTCTTTGGATTGATCCAATATTACCCGTCACCGCTTCGCCATTGTGCAGGCCGATGCCAACTGTCGTAGGAAGAATATTTCCTGCATCAATTTCTTCTTTAAGCTTTTGAATTATTTCTTTTGAAGCATTAACGGCATTGCGTGCATCAAAGCCATTAGTAAAAGGTGCGCCAAATACAGCCATGAATCCATCACCTAGGAATTTGTTGATGATTCCTTCATTGCGATTCACAATATCGATCATGAAATTAAACAAGGAATTGAGATAGGCGACGACTTCCTGCGGAGTGCGGCTTTCTGAAAATGTAGTAAAGTTTCGGATGTCCAGAAACATTACACAAACATTTTGGACTTCGCCTTCGGTTGCATTCTTTTGGTGCAGTAATTTTTCCATGACCGCGGGGGAAACATGTTGTCCAAACATGCTCATGATGTGGGTTTTCTCGCTGATGGATTGAAAAGATTTTAGAAACCCGTTTTTTAATTTGTCGGTAACAATCCCCGTGATAATTCCAGCGGCCAAGAGCATTAAGCCTTTTACTAGATGCGTTAAATTTCTAAAATTCAAGCTCATTTCATGAAAATCCACAGGCGATTCTGTTGTATTTGTAATGTACATTGCAAGCGTAAAATATTCGATCGCAGCAACTGCACCTGTGAAAATACAAATGGAAAAATTTAGCCTTAGTCCTGAAAGTGCAATGACTAAAAAATAAACAAAAACTGGGGGCAGAAACAGCGCATAAACATGTAAAGCATAACTAGAGATTAAAATTAACATTGTTGGGAAACTGATTTCTACGAATGCAATAATGTAGTGCCATTTTACATCAATAATTTTTCCTGTATGCAAGCATCGACTAATGGTAAACCAGATAAATAATTCGAATACTGAAAACCCAGCAAGTGCAATCCCGGTAATCAATCGAACTATAGGCAGATTTTTAAGGGAGTTGTGCGCGGAAACATCTAGATATGATGCCATGGAAAAAATAGCTGCCAAAGATCCAATAATGATGGCAAAAATTAAAGCCCGTAGTTTTTCGACTTTAAGAATTTCATACTCAACGCTTTTTGCGATGTTTTCTTGTTCAGCAATTGTCATGCTGGAACGTTCTTCACTTGTCATTAATTTTGCCTTTCAACTTTTTCAGCAAGCAATAGGTTTTTGACCAAATACACCCGCTGTTTGATTTTCAAATTATTTCGAAGAGCAGCATCTTCTTTGTTCGTATTTGCAAGGTTCGACTATTTTTCGCAATGTACAATAAACACCAATAACTTATAACCATTTAATCGCGTTTTTTGAACCCGAAAACTGATGCAAAATATTAAGCCTTTAAAAGGCTTGGATTTTATCTAGAAATACTTTGTAAAAAACAGCTTAAAGCTACTCCCGTTCCTCATTGTATTTGGGAAGATTGGATGATAATTATGGATTAATTTCGCTCTAGTTGGCTCGATGAATGATCGAAGGCCTATTGGTTTTATGATGTTACGGTAAGGCTGCCATCAACCAAGCTTAAAAATTTCAACAGGTTCAGCCCGACCTTTTACAGCCACTTTTCCAAGGCTTAAAGCATCGTTCCCAGCATCGCCAAGAGCTTCCTTAACCGTATCAGAAATCAAAAACTCGGAATTAAACTGTTTATTGAGCGATTCTATTCTAGAGGCAAGGTTTACGACATCACCGATGATGGTGTATTCTTTTCTTTGGCTTGATCCAATATTACCCGTCACTGCTTTGCCAGTGTGC
>JAPLNF010000343.1 GCA_026692965.1 Planctomycetota bacterium | reverse complement strand
TGCAGGCAAATAGTTAAGATTGAAATACCATCCGAAATTTAAGCAGAAGTACATCGCACACAAAAACACCATGTTCCTGCTCGCAAAAAGTTTTCCCCATGGAATGTGGGCGTGGGCTTGTTCAGTCTCACCAACTTTATCCTTGAGAATAAGTTCTTTTTCAGCATCATTCACTGCGGGATGTTCATTCGGGTTGTTTTTAAATATTCGTGCGAATGCGAAGCACCAAAGAAGACCAACCGCACCAAAGAAAAAGAAAACGATGCGCCATGAAATCTCAAGCTTGATAACGAAAATTAGCCAAAGTAAAGGAGTTAACCCACCCATGATGCGGGCTGATGTCCAGACTAATCCTTGTGCAAAACCGCGCTCGGTTACTGGGAGCCAGTTATGTAAAGCCCGGGTAATATTTGGGTAGGCACCTGCCTCGCCTATACCAAATAAAAACCGTACAACGATCAACATTCCAAAGCCAAAGGCGAACCAGTTGCCAAATGTCAAACCTGCAAGGCCAGTGATTGCGGTAAAGGCTGACCACCAAATTACAATTCGAATTAAAGTTGTTTTAGGGCCGAATACATCTCCCAAATACCCTGTTGGTATCTCAAAAAGTGCATACGCCAGATTAAAGGCAGCCATGGCCCATGCCATCTGGCTTATATCAGTAAAACCAAAACTGTCCTGGATTTGAACCTGCGCATTGGGGAACGCAGCACGATCAAGGTAGGTGATCATGGAAAGAAAACAAACTAAGCCAAGAATTAGGTATCTGACCTTTGTTGGCTTCTGATTATCAGTATTCATATTTTTAAAATGCCGTTTGGTTTAACTGTGGGGGCCGATTATTAGAAAACAAATGCACAATCAACTTTATGTAGACTGGCAAGAAAAGTATTGTGCACGAAATCGTTAAATATTTCACTATGAAAGTTAGTAAAAGAATAAAGCTTAGTTGCAATGGTTGGTGTACTTTTGCTGTTGAGTAATAAATAGATTAATTAGTCGGTTTGCGTAACTCAAGCTTCATGGATTTTTCTGTACCAACGATTGCGAAAAGTAATTCTTCGTTGGTTTGAGGAAGAGGAAGTTGCACTAAAGGCCGCGGGCTTTTTGAATCGCTAATGCTAACTGATTTAGTACCAGGAATTTGAATTGGGGGCGAAGTCTCGCCCGGCTTTATAATGTATGGGCGGTCTCGAAGTAATTGCCCGTTAAAAACGCTTTTTACCTGAACTAGCACCGGAATAGGAGTTTCATTTTTAAAAGTAATGGGCGAGACCTTTGCAGGAGGCAATTGGCCCATAGTGATTAAAATAAGCAGAGATAAAGTTGCAGATAAAATCAAAGAAACCTCAGTTTATTTTTAATTAAAGAGAACCTATAGAAAAAGACGCAAGAATGGTTAAAACTTGCGTCTTTGTTTAAGTCTAAAGCCTGTAAAGCTTTATATTACTTCTTTCATTGGGGTTTCAGCGATTAAGTGCTGTGGCCTGCCCGTTTGATCGATTAGCGTGTTATACATCGGATCAAGGCCGATGTTGTGGTAAAGGGTTGCGAATACCTCGCCAAAAGTAACAGGACGGTCTTTGGCATGTTCGCCTAGTCTATTGGTCGAGCCAATAACCTGACCGGTTTTCATGCCGCCACCAAACATAATAGCCGAGCTAACCTGAGGCCAGTGATCGCGACCTGCATCTTTGTTGATTCGAGGGGTTCGACCGAATTCGCCCCATGCAATTACAGTAACATCATCGAGAATTCCGCGGTATTCAAGGTCATCCATTAATGCAGTTAAACCTTGATCAAGCTTGGAACCATGATCACGAACCAAATCGAAATTTTTGCTGTGGGAATCCCATCTACCGTACGAAAGGCTTACAACCCTGCAACCAGCTTCGACAAGCCTTCTTGCGGTAAGAAGATGATCATTAACCGTAGGAGCCCCATCGAATTGGAACTGGTAGGGTTTGCCATCGCCGTAACGATCACGAACTTTGGTAGATTCTTTGTTAATATCCAAAGCATCGAGAAGTTTGCTGGAAGTAAGAACATCAAGGGCTTTGGATTGAGCAGAATCAAGGCCTTCAATATTGCCACCGTGGTCTAAGTTACGTTTGAGATTATCGAAGCTTTTCAGTAAAGAGCGCCTATCGCCGAGACTAGTAAGATTAACATTTTTAATTAGGAGATCTTTCATGCCCGGGCCTTCGGGCCTAAAGCATTTGTGAGCAGCGCCTAAAAAGCCTGAAGTGCCTGGGTCTGACCAAGGCATATGCTTAGTATCAGCTGCAAGGCCTACAAAAGCGGGTACAGATGGGTCGACTGGCCCTTGGATTTTGGCAGAAGCAGCGCCAATGCTTGGTCTACCGCCAATTCCGGAAAGTGAATTTTTTACCCAGCCAGACATGCATTGTACAGCATCATGGCCGCCTTGGGCGCCAACAATGGATCGAACAATCACGCAATTGTGCATTCTGGATGCAATTAGCGGAAATGTTTCACCAATTTGAATACCAGGCACTGATGTCGAAATAGGCTTGAATTCACCTCGGATTTCAACTGGGGAATCGGGCTTTAAATCCCACATATCTTGATGAGGAGGGCCGCCACCCAAAAACACATTAATAATTGCTTTATGGCCTAAACCGCCAGATTTTAAATTAGTAGTATCAGTCTTGGCAGCTAAAATTTGGGATAATCCCAAGCTGTGACCTGCAAAAGACATACCCCCGATTTTAAGAAAATCTCTTCGTAACATTCCGTCACAAAGGTTACTTTTTTTTCCGTACAAGGTTATCATGGGTTGCCCCTATTTCTTTTGCCTGCAAGGTGGGAACTATATATGGTTATTAGATTAACCCATATCTATTATCATGTCAACGATTTAGAATGTTTAGTTAAATATTGATATATTTTGAATTTTGTCATGACAAATGCTGTAATAATGACTAAAGCTGTGCAGGGTTGTGTATTATGAACAGTTATTTTAGCTATTTGTGTAATGTTTATCGGAACTAATTAGATTATGTTGACTGCCAGAATTATTCCTTGCTTGGATGTGGATCGGGGACGAGTCGTTAAGGGCGTTAACTTCTTGAACCTTCGTGATGCTGGCGACCCGGTTGAGGTGGCTAGAAATTATGAAGAACAAGGTGCCGACGAACTCGTTTTTCTAGATATTTCTGCAACTCATGAAGGGCGAGCTATTATGCTCGATATTGTTAAGCGGGTTTCAGAGCAAATCTTTATGCCTTTTACGGTTGGCGGGGGAATCCGATCTCTGGAAGATGCGACTACGCTTATTCAAGCTGGCGCTGAAAAAGTCAGCATAAACTCTGCTGCGGTGAAAGACCCAGAAATCATCCGCCAAATTTCTGGTAGGTTTGGTAGGTGTGCCACGGTAGTTAATATTGACCCTAAGCGTGTCTTTAAAGATAATAAGGAAATATGGGAAGTCCATATTCAGGGGGGGCGTAAAGCTACCGGCTTGGAAGCGGTAAGCTGGGCTCGGGAAGTCGAGCGTCTTGGTGCAGGGGAAATAGTTTTAACTTCGATGGATGCAGATGGCACCAAAAACGGCTATGATATTGAAATGACACGGGCCGTTGCTGAAGCAGTGGGTATTCCTGTGGTTGCAAGTGGCGGGGCGGGTTCTCCGGAACATTTGAAGGAAGTTTTAACCATTGGTAAAGCCAATGCTGCATTGGCCGCTAGTATCTTTCACTACAATGAACATGGAATTCAAGATACCAAGAAATTTCTAGCTAGTTTTGGTGTTCGTGTAAGATTAATTTAAATTCGATCTTTAATTTAAAGTATGGAGAGATAATTAATGGCATCTACTGATACAAGTTCCCACGCTAAAGAAACAATAATAACTCCAGTTGCTGCACCTGTGCATGCTGTGCCAGATGCCACCAAAGAGCCCGAAGTAAATAAGATTTTCAGATTGGCCATGAAGCTTGAAGCATCGGATGTTCATCTCAAAGTTGGTTGCCCTCCGATGATGAGAATTAGAGGGGATATTACGCGTATGGAGATGCGCCCTCTAACCCAGCAAGATATGGAAAAGTTGCTATTGCCTTTGCTAGAGCCTAAAAAGCGCAAAATTTTAGATGATGAGGGTGGGGTCGACTACTCCTATGTTATTGGTGCGGATGAATGCAGATTCCGAGTAAGTCTTTTCAGGCAGAGAAGCCGACTCTCTTTGGTTGCTCGTAGAGTGAATAACTCTATTCCTAATTTTAAATCTTTAGGCCTTCCCCCTATTATTGAAAAGCTTTGTAAATTCAGTGAAGGATTGGTTGTTGTTGCGGGGGTTACCGGGAGTGGAAAAAGTACCTCAATTGCCTCTATGCTAGATTTTGTTGCAGAAGCAGAACCTTTGCACATTTTAACATGCGAAGACCCTATTGAATTCACTTTTAGCGACAAAAAAGCTTATTTCAATCAGCGCGAAATAGGCCTTGATTGCATGGATTGGCATAAAGCTTTAAAGGATGCAGTTAGGCAAGATCCTGATGTTATCCTTGTGGGAGAATTGCGCGATGTGGAAACTTTTGAAGCTGCAATTCATGCTGCAGAAACAGGCCACCTAGTATTCGGAACAATCCATGCGGCTTCTTCTGGTACTACGATCAATCGTATTCTCGATCTCTTCCCACCCGAAAAACATAGCGCAGTCAGGCAAGGGCTCGCCAATAATCTCAAAGCGGTTATTGCGCAAAAATTGGTCAAAGGTCTTAAAAAAGGCAGGGTTCCAACCAATGAAATCATGATCGTTAACCCGACTATTCGTAAACTGATTATTGATTCTGAAGATAGTAAAATCCCTGATGCAATTCGAATTGGATATCAAGAAGGAATGCAAGATTTCACTGAAAGCCTAAGGCAGCTTGTTGAAAATGGTGACATCGACAAAGCCACTGCACTTGAATATGCACCGAACCCAGAACAGTTGAAAATGGCATTTAAAGGAATTCGGGTTGCTGCACCTGGGATTCTGTAATCATCTGATTTTTATACTGTAGACAAAACTATCGCCCAGCCCGTTAGTTTTGACTAAGAGAATTTTACCTGATGATTGATAATTTTAATCTGATCCAACTTTGGGCAAACCCTTTCCCTAGGGGTGAAGGCTTTTATTTCGACCTTTATTCTCTCGGGTTCTTCATCGTTATTTATGCTATTTGGATTCATTCTTCTGCATGGGTTGATGAAGATTCCTCTGAAGTTGGGTTGGATGTAAGTTTCTGGAATTTGATTATTATTGGCGGTGCATTTCTTGGTGGATTAGTCTTTTGGAGTTCCCCCAAACCTATATTGTCTTTTGTAGGCTTGATTTTAGGCGCTTTCGTACCGGTTGGTTTCTATATAGCGGCCAGAAACGCTTTAGTGCCCGAAGATAAAAAGCTATTTACTCCTGACCACTTAAAATCCCTCGCTGAAAAATACCTCAGAATTAGATTTGATTCCGAAGGCGTTAAAGAATCCAAAAATATTCCGATTCGATTTATCGGGAAAAGTTCAGATAAAAACAAACCCGGAGGTGATACCAAAATATCCCGAGTGGAGGAGTCCGAATATTATCAGGTTTCCCTTGAAGTGATTTATGAGGCTTTTCAAATGCGCGCCACTGATGTTCATTTGGAACCAGGTAAGGAAGAAATGTCGGTTAGGTTTCGTATCGATGGCATCATGAATCAGAGGGAACCCTTGACCAGGCAAACGGGAGATGCCATGGTAAATATTTTAAAGGTTCTTGCTAATCTTGATATTTCGGAAAAACGCAAGCCTCAAGACGGAAGCTTTTCTGCTGAGATTTTGGATCAACCCGATGATGATAACGACCAAGATGCGCCTAAGAAAAAATCGGCGAAACCTACGATTCTTGACTTCCGCGTTGCTACTGCGGGTAGTGTCGCTGGAGAAAAGATGGTGCTCAGGATTTTGGACGGTTCAAAATCAATGGGTAGTTTGAAAAAGCTTGGAATGCGCGACAAGCTGAAAGATCAAATCGAGGCAATTGTGAACCAACCTCACGGGATGCTAATTGTTTGCGGCCCTACCGGTGCTGGTAAAAGCACAACTCTCTATGCATGCCTTTCCGAGATTGATCGGTTTCAGAAAAATGTCATTACCCTAGAAAACCCTGTCGAATATCAGATTGATAATGTAACACAGATTGAAATCAATCCGAAAGCAGGGAAAACTTTTGCTTCTGAACTGAGAAGTATCCTTAGGCAAGATCCAGATGTTATTTATGTCGGTGAAATTCGAGATAAGGAAACTGCTGAAATTTCATGTCAGGCCGCGCAAACAGGACATATGGTTTTTACTACTGTTCATGCAAACGATTCTGTTACCGCTTTTGGAAGGCTCCTTGATCTGGGGGTTGCCCCTTTTATGATTGCAAATTCTGTAAGTGCTATTTTGTCTCAGAGGTTGGTACGGATACTTTGTCCTAAATGCAAAGTAAAATATCGGCCGAATCCTGAAATCCTTAAAAAGTTCAATCTTTCTCCAGATAAACATGAGTTCTTTTATAAATCTAAATCCGAACTTAAACCCGATGAAAAAGACGATTCTCCTCCCTGTAAAAATTGTAGTGGCACGGGGTTTCGGGGTCGCTCCGGAGTTTACGAGTTGCTAGTTCTTAATGAAAATATCAAAAATCTAATTCGCGATAATCCCAGTGTTGGAGCGATTAGAGAGGAAGCTGTTAGAACAGGAATGAAATACCTCCAAGAAGATGGCCTTCGCCAGGTTGTTGCGGGAAATACCTCGATTCAAGAAATTTTAAGAGTTTGTAAGTAATTTTTTTCTGGGTCTTAATATTCGTAGGGATCAAATGCTGCTTTTTACTACTTTTTTATTGATGCTGATCGTTTCTTATGCCTTTTATCAAGAGGGGCTGTTTGTTGCTTTTTGTAATTTTGTGAACATACTGTTAGCGTTTATTTTTGTCGTTGGTTTCTATGAGCCATCTGCTGAATTTCTTGAAATTCATTTAAAGGATAGCGTTTTGGATGGGTTTGAAGATGCAATTGCTATGGTGAGCATATTTTTAGTTTCTTTTGGGGTATTAAAAATTACCGCCCTTCAGTTGGCTCCTTCTGAGATTTCTTATCAGCGTTTGGTGCACAATCTTGGTGGAGCTATGGTCGGCCTGTTCGCAGGTTATTTTGTAGCCGGGTTTCTTTGGTGCGTAATGCAGACCTTGCCTTGGCAGGAAAAATTCATGGGTTTTGATACACGGTCTACAATAAAAAGTGCTTCTGCCGTTTTTCTTAGGCCAGACCGCGTTTGGCTTGCTTCAATGCGTAAATTTTCGAAAGGTGCTTTTAAAACAAATAAAATATTCGACTATAGCGCTTCTTTTGAGCTTCGTTATCAGCGCTACCGTAGAGTTTCTGCAGGCAGGGAACTTCCACTGATTTATCTTGGCGATATTGATTTCAACACCACGGAAGAACCCCAGTAAACCCTGATTATTTTATACTCGATGTTATACGACTGGCTTTGTAAGGCGGCAGCATTTTCCTTAGGCTGACTTGTTTATTTGAGACTGAACATCGCTGTTTTCAACGGTGTTAAAAACAAAATCACTAATAATTTTCGCAATTAATTCTGGCGATTGCATGAAAGCTAAATGGCCCAAACCTCCAAGAATATGCATTTCTGATTGAGTGCTTACGTCCTGCAATTGAGCGAAGTTTTCTTGGCTTAAAAGTATATCTTTCTGCCCTTTTAAGAATAGCGATGGCACTGCAATTTTTCTTCTGCAATTGCTAAGGTTAAAGTGTTTTAAAATCCTTAATCGACTGCGAATGACTGCTTGATCCGTTGACCAGCAGACCCGTGCAATGGCATCGATTTGCTCGTTTGAGAAAGTTTTGCCTCCAAGAAATAAGCGGAAGAATTGATTTACCAAGGGGTTGGTGTCGGGTAATTGGTAATAGGAGAGGATAAGTGCAGCAAGTCTTTGAATCATTCCACGTTCAAATTTGGAGCCCGTACCTTGGGTAATAACTGAGCCTAGTCTATAAGGATGGCTTAGCGTGTATTTGAGGGCTAGAGCACCTCCGAAAGATGCCCCGAATAGATTTGGTTTTTCGAGGTTCCAGAACTCTAGGAGTTCATCAAGATCTTGTTCGAAATCGGAAAACGAAATGCTGTTTCGAACCGAAAAAAAATTGTCTTCACCTTGATACTGGTAACTATAAACCTTAAACGATTTTGAAAGCTCGCGGATTACAGGCCCTAGTAATTCAAATCCCCCTGCAATTCCTGGTAGTATTACAAGCGGAGGGCCTTGCCCCCATGTTGCAGTTCGAGCGGTGTAATTACTTAGACTCACAAAATCCATGTGGTCAGGAGTTGGGCACAAAGAAGTAAATATGCTATTCCATGCATCAGTAGAAATCACAAGAAGTATCCTAAATAGCCCGTAAAGCGGGATTTAAAGTTCCGGCCGATTAGCTTAGATACTTTAATTGATGAGCAAAAAACGTGCCATTTGCTTTATGTTGACTGTAAAATAAAAGGGCGAGTTGGTTTTCACTAGTTTTCGTTAAATTTGTAAGGCCACTAAGCTTACAAATATTAAGGGTTTCGTAACTTTATTTGAGGACAAAATGAAAAACATGTGAATTTCGAGGTGATTGCTACCTACTTAAGGGATGATCATAAAAATGATGAAAAAAATCACGAAAATCAGATTGTTTTAAGTGTCTGGCACTGTTTTCGTTAATTTTCGTTAAAAAGTAAAAACAAATAACACCTTAAGAAATAACTATGTACTATGGTCCTTATTGTAATTTTTGGTTTAGTTGAATTTTAAATAACATTTGTAATGGGGTTTGTTTTTGTTCTCTCCCAATTTTTTAGTTTGGGCTTTTTTAAGAGAAGCAAAGGTGCACAACCGGGCGCTTGTTGTATTGGGTTCTTTTCTTGCCATGGTTTTTTCCTTCGCAGTTGTTTTTTATAGTTGGTCTTTTCCTGAGATTGGGGTTCGCACAGCCTTTTCTCTTGATATTCAGTATTTTCAAAAAGAAAACTTGCTGAATACTGATCAGGATTTGCCTGAAACCGGTGACAAAATTACCGCTTTAGATGGGAAACCCATTTTAAGTTGGCCTCAATTTTTAAGGACTGTACAGCAGTTGCCTTTCCGTACTACTTCTGAACGGGTTCCTAATACTGTACGCTTGAGCTTTTATCGCCCGTCCGATAACACTAACCACGAAGCTGTCCTTTTGTATGATCAGACCTCTTTGGAAAATATGATCCCTTCTTTTCTCTGGTTAGTACTCAAGATGGCAATGGTTTTTGCAGGTGGATTGATTTTGTGGTGGAAGCCTACCGAAGATTCTGCAAGGCAATTTTTTATCCTAGGGCTTGTTTCCCTTGTGGCTTATATGGGCGGATACCATTGGTGGCGAATTGCAACTCAGCCCGTATTAATTTTTTGTTTTGAAGCGGGGGCCATATTTTTACCCGCAGTTAGTTTGCACTTTTTTATGATCTTTCCTAAGAAAAAGCTTTTTTTAATTAGGCACCCTCTTGCTACTTTTTCTGTGGTTTATGGTGTCCCATGTCTTTTTCTTTTCTTGATGGTTACAGGATATTTTAGGCTTCGGTTAATTTATGGAGTGGATGCGACTTCTGCTGAGGGGGCGAATTTTATTCTTCGCGAAATGCTCCTCGAAATTTACTTTTATCTCACTGTGGCTTTTGTTTGGTTTTTAGGTTGCATTGCTTGCTTGATCCATAGTTTTCGAAACGCCTCCGATGAAACGCAGCGTAATCAGGCCAAATGGATCCTTGTAGGTTGTGTCGCAGCGCTTGCCCCGATTGTTTACTCCGGCTTTATTGTTTTCACGGACGCGTCGAGATTTGGTCGTGGTGGAGCAACATGGCCTATGTTTGCTGCATCATTATTTGTTACCGCTTCTTTTTCGGTAAGTATTACCCGCTACAAACTTATTCAACTTAGCCAGTTCCTTTCCAGTGGATTCTCGTATTTTTTGATGAGCAGTCTTGCTGGCTTGATTTATTACGGCATCGTTTTTTCAGGAATGCTGCTGGTTGGAACCCAATTTATTGAGCAACCTTCGCTTTCTCAGGTGGCGATGGTGAGTGGTACCGCAATGATTATTATTTTAATGTTAGATCGATTGCGGGGCAGGATGAAAGCTGCACTTGATAGACGCTTTTTTAAAGAAAAAATAAAGTTAGATCAAACATTCAGGAAAATGAGTCAGGCTATCGAAAGCCTGGTGGATC
>JAPLNF010000342.1:4566-17158 GCA_026692965.1 Planctomycetota bacterium | reverse complement strand
TTTGTTAAGAGGAAATGATCTGCGTTAGGTGAGCAATTAAAAACCATCCGTTCAAACTACTTGTGTGGATTAGCTTTTTGGCACCTGAGTTGCGCAGAAGACTCAGTAAAGGGAAGCATTCTTTAAAAAGCGAAAAATCATACTTAATGTCGGGTCGCTGTTTGGTGCAAGGGTGTGACGATAAGCAGAACGACCCATACTTTTCTAAACTCGAAGCCCTTCTTTAAATGCGTACCCACCTTCTTTCAGCGTTAATGGGTCTACTGCTGAAGGTTTGGTATAGTCGCCACAATTTTGAAGGTTTGTTATTACTAAAGTCTAAATGCAGGTAGAATAAAACTGAACTTTATTTCGATGATTCCTTCTTTGTTTTTCAATTTTTCGAAATGTTTAATAACATCCATTAATTTCTTATTAATTTCTAAGTTTTTATTAGCCCAAGCATCTTTTTCTAATGTTGAAAATATTTCTATTTCATCAAACAATTTTATTTTGCAATCAGATATTTTTTCAAAGTAAGAATTTTTAATGAAGTTACCTGTTTTTTTATCAATGACATGAATATATTTTGGATTGAGTAAATCATCTCTAATAATTACAACGATAATTCGTTTCTTTGCTTCTTGCATTATTTCTTCGTAAACACTATCAATATTGCTTGATATCGATATTTTTCCAACTAATGCAAGTTCTCCATTTACATTTACATAGTTTTCTTCAAATTCAACTTTTATTTTTTTTTCTTCTTTAGCTTTTGCATTATTTTTGTTTTCCCCTGCTTGTGCTACTAATGCGGGGAGTGCTTTTTCTGGGGCAACTCCTATCGCCAACACTAACGCAATTACAGAAGGGCTAAGCATCTGAATTAACATTTTTGTTGCCTTTATAAAGAACGTCGAACAACCTCTGCAATACGCAGTATGAAAGCTTGAACAAAGTGTTTTCGAAACTCAATATTTAAGACGATTGAATAGAACCCCGAGGGCCAATAAATTCCCAGAAAAGAAAAGATTTTAAAAAAACCCAAGTATTAAGTTCGAAATCGCATAAACTTGAGAAATTACAGATCGGAAAATAACTTTCTCAACTTATATTAATGAAAACATCATTTAATATCATGTGATTGGCTAAAGAGAAAATCGAGGCCTAATAATTTTCGCTGGGTAACTGCGCCATCAAGGCTTTTATTTAGATCATGATCTGCAAGGTGATCGAGATCGTTTTCCAGATCTTTTACATGGTTTAGGGAAGCTAGGGCTTTTTGTTCGCCACCCTCTTGCTGGATATGCGCCTCTGCTGCAGATTCAAGTGTCTTTCTTTCTTCTGGCGTGATTGCTTTTTGATGAACTAGGATTTCGCCCAGAGGTCGGGTTTTATCAAATAGCCATTCGGTAAACGCCCGGATAACTTTATCTTTGGCGATGATTCCTAATTGCAACCCTAACCCTGCAAATATCAGATTATGTTCTGCATTGCGAATTTTAGAGTTTGACATAAGAGCTACCCTTAAAATATTCGTTAAAGTTAGGCTTTATCTTAACCAAATAGAATCCCTAGTAAACAAGAGGTTTTATTTACAGGCTTTAAAATATCTTTAAGATAAAAAGAAACAGAGGGCACCCTTTTTAAAGATGCTCTCTGTTAAGAGTTAGTATCAATTATTAAACCAGAGCTGATTTAGGCTAATTTATAAGAGTTTACAGCTAGTATGGAACTTACTCCTTGTGCATTTACTGCTGCAACCCGGAAGTAATATGATACAAAGGGCTGAAGCCCGACGATTTTTGCATTTAGATCAGATGCACTAGTACTGCAGGCAGTATTCCAAGTGTTGCCATTATTGGTTGAATACTGAACCAGATAATTCATGATTGCAGAGTTATTGTTGTAGGCTGGAGCGTTCCAGTTAAGCGCAACGACTCCAACATTTGGCCCTACAACAAATATGGGCAGGTTCGGTGCCATTGATGTAGAACCCAACTCAGGATAGGCATAAGCCATAGGTGAAGCTAAAGCAGCTTCAGTGATGATTCGAAGATCATCACTTGCGGTGGAAGTCTGAAGATCGAAGGTAAGGGTTTTTCGATCTGCAGAAATCCAGAAGAAATCAGGATGCGCAGCATCTGGAGATTCTGCTTTCCTTTGAGCATTAGGATAAAAAGTTCCATTTGCACCAAGATAATCCGATTTATTTAGATTGGCAGTCGTTGATATCACTCCCAGAATGGGTGTGCTAAAAGTGATAGTGCCCTTCATGTGATTGAAATTAGTGCTCGCACCAACGGTATCTGCATGAAGGTAATAAGAATTAACTTTGGTGCCCGCCAGAATGGTGGCAGGGGTCATGCTGGGAGTTAAAGAGTAGGTACCTGCGATGGAAGCATCAACATTAAGGGCGGAAGATAAAGTCACTCCTACTTTTTCAGCAAAGAACTTCGCATAGCTTTGATCTTCAAATTTGTTTACTGCAACGGTAACTGGGGCATTGATCGCCAAAGCTTGGCCCTTCAAGGTTATTCCGGGAATCGTTAAGAATGTTCCGTTAATTTCCGTTGAGGAAAGGGGTATTGCAGCAGTAATAATTCGAAGATCATCACTAAAAGGAGCCGTTTGCAAATCGTAGGTCAGCGTTTTTCGGTCAGCAGAAATCGAGAAGAAATCAGACTTTACATCTGAAGCCCTGCCAGATTTAGGATAAACAGTGCTACTGGATCCAAATAAATCTGAGGCGTTGAGGTTTGCATCAGTAGAAATTATACCAAGGATTGGTAAATCAAAGGTTATGGAACCTTTCATATGTTTAGCGGTTGTTGGTGTTCCTGTAACATCTGCATGAAGGTAATAAGAGTTGATCAAGGTGCCTTGCAGAATAGTGCTTGGAGTAAAATCTGTAGAAGCGGCGTAGTTTCCTGGTCTTGAAGCATCAACATTAAAGGGAGTGATAACCACCCCTGTTTTTTCAGCAAACAGTTTCGCATAGTTTGCATCTTCCAATTTATTTACTGCAACCGTGGATGGGGCATTGATTGCCAATCCCTCGCCCTTTAAAGTGACCCCTGGAATTTTGAAAAATGTGGAACTTATTCCTGAAGGCGAGAGTGGTCCTGCAGAAGTGATGATTCGAAGATCATCGCTTGCGGGGGCAGTTTCAACATCATAGGTAAGGGTTTTACGATCTGCTGAAATCATGAATACATCAGGGTGTCCCGTTCCTTGGTCTGTGCCCCTGCCAGTGTTAGGATAAAAAGTGCTACTTGAACCTAACAAATCGGAACTGCTTAAGGTTGAGGGCGTAGATATTATCCCAAGGATGGGGTTGTCAAAGGTGATCGAGCCTTTCATGTGTTGAAAGACGGAAGGTTTACCAAGTGTGTCCGCATGCAGGTAATAAGAGTTAATCTTGGTACCCGCCAGAATTGTGGCTGGTGTAAAGTCTGTAGAAACTGAGTAAGTTCCGGGTCCGGATGCATCGACATTGAGGGCAGAGGATAAACCCACCCCTGTTTTTTAATTGCCAGGGGCAGATGCGTCGACAGCAAGAGTAGAGGATAAAGTCACACCTGATTTTTCAGCAAAGAACTTCGCATAGTATTGATCTTCGAACCCGTTTACTGCAACGGTGGTGGGGGCATTGATCGCCAAAGTCTGCCCATTAGGGGTCGCCCCTAGAATTTTCAAAAATGTTGCATTTATTCCGGCATCCGAGAGGGGCACAGCAGAAGTGATAATTCGAAGATCGTCACTTGCAGGAGCAGTTAGCAAATCGAAGGTGATGGTTTTTCGGTCCGCAGAAATTGAGAAGAAATCTGAACCTGGATCAGTAGCCCTGCCGGCTTTAGGATAAACAGTGCTATTGAATCCCAATAAATCAGAATTGTTTAAATTTGCATTGGCGGATGCTATGCCAAGAATTGGGAGATCAAAGGTGATAGAACCTATCATGTGCTTAGCGACTGAAGGTGTGCCAATAACATCAGCATGTAGGTAATAGGAATTGATCTTGGTGCCTGCCAGGATTGTGGCTGGTGTAAAATCTGTAGCAACAAAGTAATTGCCAGGGGCAGATGCGTCGACAGCAAGAGTAGAGGATAAAGTCACACCTGATTTTTCAGCAAAGAACTTCGCATTGGTTCGATCTTCCAGTTTATTTGCTTCGACGGTCATGGGGGCGATAATGGCTGCAACTTGGCCTGATAAAAGTGATGATGCAAGAACTTCTCTGGCTTCAAGGGATTCGATTCCGAGAGATTCGAGGGAGCTGAATTTCTTATCTCGATAATTAGGTTTTTTGAAAATTTCAAATTGGGACGCAACACTTGAAACCCAATTTCTTATTACAGTGAAACTGTTTTTAACTTTCATCAACAACTCCTAAAAATTTAACTTAATTGACTGCATATCATAAGTTTTTACTTAAGCATAGTCAAATAGTTATCTAGATAATCATAATATATTTTTATTTTGTTATATTTATGTTTCTAAATAACACTGTTTTTAGTAAAGAAATCCTTGTTTTTACAAAATAAGTGCTTTCTAAACTCAATATTCAATGCGACTGAATAAAACCCCAAGGGCCAATAATTTCCAAGAAAAGAAAAGATTTTTGCAAAACCCCGAAAACAAGTTAAAAAGCCCCTAAATTTAAGGGATTACAGCTAGAGAAGAGCTTTGTTCAATTCGATATATTAAGAAGGATTTGTTAAGAGGAAATGATCTGCGTTAGGTGATCACCTAAATATCATCAATTTCGAATTACTTGAATGAATTTGCTTTTGGTGCCTGTGTTTTAAAGGCATACTATGAAAATGGTTACATCCATTGAAAAGCGAAAAATCGCACCTTAATGAGGCGTTGTTTGGTGCAAG
The DNA here is from genome assembly GCA_026692965.1 of Planctomycetota bacterium. GTDB lineage: Bacteria > Planctomycetota > Planctomycetia > Gemmatales > Gemmataceae > UBA969. Next base: position 12,293 of record JAPLNF010000342.1, on the reverse strand, counting down.
GGTGTGACGATAAGCAGAACGACCCATACTTTTCTAAACTCGAAGCCCCTCTTTAAATGCGTACCCACCTTCTTTCAGCCTTAATGGGTCTACTGCTGATGGTTTGGTATAGTCGCCACAATTTTGAGGGTTTGTTATTACTAAAGTCTAAATGCAGGTAGAATAAAACTGAATTTTAAGCACCAGCACATTCAATAAATCTACAAACAAGCATCCAGCCTTACTCTTCAGAAAGTAATTTATTGGCTGTGGCCAAATCGGCATCCGCTTCCTTGATTTTACCTAGGGCACGATAGGCAAGCGATCTATTTTGATACCATTCCCCACAATGCCCAGCGACAATAATAGCTCGGTTGAAATCTTCCAAGGCCTCTTGAGGTTTATTTAATTTTAACAAAGCCAGACCGCGATTATGGGAAGCCAAAGGATCTATAGGCAACAATTCTAAAGCCTTTGTAAAATCTGCTATCGTATCTTGATATCTCTCTAATTTAAGGTTAAATTCGCCTCTAAAACTATATGACATAGGGGATAATTTTATAGCCTTGGCATAATCTGCAAATGCTTCTGGAATCTTGTTTAGGTTTTGGTAAATTCTAGCCCTTTGAGTGTATAAATAAGAATCAGAATCATTAGAAATCCTACCATAGACTTCACAATAGATTTCATCATCTAAGTTTTTTATTTTTTCATCAACCATCTTGAGTATCTTCAAATACTCTGCCTTAGCTTCATCTTGTTTACCGGTTTTTTGTAACAGTTCTGCTCGACTTTCCAAAACAGAAATTTTATCAGGGTCTAAACTAATTGCTTTATCGTAATCGGCCAGGGCTTCAGCATATTTTTTAAACTTCAAATACGCTTCTGCTCGATGGACATACTCATCCGCTTCTTTAGGATTGGAATCGAGTATTTTTTTTGCTAATTTTGGCACCCTTATTTCCAGACTTTTTTCAGTGTAGCCCAAAGAATTAGAAGGATTTAGCTCCTGAACTTTCAAGTAATCCCTACCCGCTTCTTCGTAAGCGCTCATGGGGTAATACAAAAAATTCATGCGGCTTGCATAAGCGCCAGCATCTTTGGGGTTTGCAGCAATCTTGGCATCATGAAAATCAAGTACCTTCTTAAAATCAGCCTTTGCCAGTTCTGGCTTATTCCAATAACGATAAACACTGGCACGCGCTCCATAGGTATCTAAATTCTTAGGCTCAAGTTGAAGGATCAAATTATAGTCATTAATCGCGGCTGAAAAATCCCAAATAAAGGTGTATAACCTTGCGCGAGAATTAAGATAAACAACATTTTTAGGGCAGATTTGAATGATCTTCGTGTATTCCTCGATTGCTGCTTTATAATTGCAACATGATTCATAATACTTCGCCCTTGCCTCCAGATATTTTACTTTTTGAGGAACAAGGTTCACTGCTTTTGTAAAGTCTCTTAACGCTAATTCATGATTGCGAAAATACTTTTCCAAAAACTCAGCTCTGCTAAAGTAAAGTTCTGCATCTCCAGGTTCCTTCGAAATTCGCAAATCATACATCTGCAGGATTGCTTTGTAATCATCCTTTGCCTTATGGAAATCGCGCATCTCCTTATAAGTTGTAGCCCGTTCAAGTAAATTCCCTTCTATGTCATGTTCTTTTTTAATTTTTGCAGACAGGTGTTCAATTATCTCGGGATATCTTTTTAATTCCTTTAAACATTTATTTCGCTCATTAAAAAGATGTTCATTTTCAAAATTTACCTCCAAGAGTTTGTTTAAAAAAATCACAGTCTCCGGAAGCTTTTTCAACTCAAGCAATAACCTTAATATTTCATCAATCGCATTTTCATTACTGGGTTCGATTTCTAAAATTTTAGTGTAATCTTCAATGGCCTTCGAATAAGTCTTGGCATCACGGGCATAGAATTCCGCCCGCACTTTGTAATGGGATATCTCTTTCGGTTCTGCATCAATTGCTTTGTTATAACGTTCAAGAAATTTAGCATTGTAAAAATCCCGCTCCTCCTGAGTAGTGAAATCCTCAATTTGTACATAATGTGTTAATGGAAAATTTTCAGGATCAAGGCTATTTGCTTCTATGTAATCTGCCATCGCAAGCAATTTTTTCCCCATTGCCTTATATACATTCCCCCTAACGATGAAATTTAATGCATCCTTTGGTCGCATTTTTATTCCAACATCTAAATCAGCAAGGGCTTCCGGATACTTTTTTAATTTCAAAAATATTTCAGCCCTTTTTCTATAATTCCGTGAGCTATTTGCATCGATTTTTATTAATGCTGTGTAATCTGCAATTGCATCTAGGGGTTTATTCAGCAAAGAATTTACTTTGGCACGGTGCTCATAATGCTCGGTATCTTCAGGCTCTAATTTAATCAACGAAGTGTAATCCGCCAACGCATCTGAATACCTTTTTATCTCAACAAATATTTGGGCCCGCCCTCTTAATGAATTTGTATCACCTGCATCTTTCGCTATCAAAGCTGAATAATGAGAAATAACCAAATCAATATCACCTAAGGCCTCCCCGACCCTGCCAAGTTCTTTATACAAGTTAGACCTTTGCATTCTTGTATAGGTGTCATTGGGTTGAAATAACAAAATCATAGTGTAATCTTCGACTGCTTTTTCATTATTGTTGAAATACCAAGAGTGAATAAATGCCCTGGCTTTATAAGATGCTACATCTTCAAAATTAAGCTCAATTTTTTTGTCATGAATCTTCAATTCGCTATTGAAATCTGCTTTCGCCAATTCGGGATTATCTAAATGAAGCCAATAAATGGCACCCCGGGAATGAAAGACATCTGCGTAATCAGGATTCAATTTAATGAGTTTTGAATAATCCGCTACAGCTTCGGGGTATTTACGAATAATTTCGTAAGAATCACCACGGCTTTTCAAAAGATTTCTATCATTAGGATTTTCTTCAAGCTTTTTCGAAAGCTCTTCAATTGCTTTTTTAAAATAATCATTGGGATCTTCTTGAGCCACTTGCAGGATATAAGCCTTGGCGGCACCCGTTTGAATTGAGACAAATGTAATCATAGAAAATGATGCAAGTGTGAAAAACATAGCAATGCTACTTTTCATAAACTGCTCCTAATAGAACAGAAGTTCATCAGTGTGGTTAAATCTTACAAACCAACTCAATAATCAAAAGATATGGATAATAGATTAGAGTCAGCTATTCTAAAAAAGTTCCCGAAAATGGAACTTTATTTTTCTTGGGCCAATTCCCAATGAGCATCCATTTCAGTAGACTCTTTTGCGACCTTAAGGGGCATAGATTTCACAATTGCGTATATTAATTTGAAAAAAAGCTTGTTTTGAAAAGATTAGGGTTAATATAAAATTATTCCTAATCTTTTCGCATTATCACATTAACTTTGTATTCAGAACCATCTGTTTTTTTAATCTTTCCTGAGAATGTTGGGGGGGTCTTTTCTTTCAACAACAGTTCCATCGTACCACCAATTTTAAGATCAGTATTTTGAATGTTTACAACAACCTTAGTTTCATCGATTTTTCTCCATGTACCGATTTCATTTTCACCACGGAATATTTTAAAATTTTTGGTTGCTTTTAGTCTTGAAACATCACCAGGCTTGTTTTCTCCATTATCAAAAACCTCAACAATCCACGTAGCAGCACCTTGAATATCGTCTTTTTTTGTATCGGAGGTGCTAACACCTTTACCAGAGGCACCCTTTTTATTGTTGCTTTTATTTTGGGCAGAAACTGGTGATATAAACAACATTAACGCAATTAATATCAAAATCTTCTTCATTATTTACTCCTTTAAAACAAAATTACTTTTTTGAAATTTTGGACAAAGCATTTGCAAATTGCGGATTTGACAATTGCTTTGCTAACAAGTACTCCACATTGTTTTGAAGAATCTCCATGACGCCAATGCCACCAACAATCTTTTTTGCACGCTCTACAAATGGTTTGTTTTGGGCCTGCTTTTCCTTGACTTTTGCATCTTCTTTTAAAGGAGCTAGCTTCAAAACATCATCTAAGAAAAGTTCAATCTCTTTTCGAATCTTCTTTTCAATCTCTACATCAACCCCAGCAAGCGAAATAATCACGGCTTCAAGAATTTCATCGTACGATTCTTGTTTCTCATCTTTTGCCAAATCGGGAAACTCACGAACTGCATCCATCAACATCCTTAAAGGAGACTTAAATTCATCTGAGTTAAATGAAATTAAACTTGAAAGTTGATCAACTCTTAGTAATTTTAAAAATTCCTTAGAATTCACCTTTGAAGACTCATTTACTTCATAGACATAATCAACTTCTATCATGTTTTTTTCGACAATATCGTCAAGTTTAAGCCTGAGATCATCAGCAAGTTCATCATTATCTTCTAATAAAGCATTCCTAATGCTACGTAATTTTTTAAGATATTCTTCTGTATATTTTGGGATTTCCAAAATTTCAAATGATATTTTTTCTATCACGAGTTTCTTAAGAATTTCTTTTTGATTTTTTTCCAAATCTAAAATCAATAAAAATTCGATAGCATCTACTTCAAATTTTAAATCAACAACCTCTTTGTCAGTGACTTTGATTGCTTGCTGGCTTAAGATATCATTTGTATTAACTACAAAAGTAAACAATAAAACCATTAGAATTCTTAACATGTTATGCTCCCTAAAATAATTATTTGAGTTTTTTCACAATACTATTTAGTCGGTTGAGATCTCTGTTGATATTTGTGGCAGCAGGTCCAAACGCATTATCAAGTGCCCTTTGGGCTTCTCTTATTTTTTTTACTGCAACCGCCTTAGCTGCTTTGCCTTTGGAAGCTCCAGACTTTTTTCCTTTTGACTTTGATTTCTTTTTACCAGACTTGCTTTTGGCGCTAGATGATTTTGCACCTTGACTTTTAACTGCTGGTTTTGATTGCGCAGCATTTAGATTTGGTTTTAATGCCTCTAAAGAATCCTGGGGAATCAGCAATCCTATAAACAGAACCCCAAATACCAACCCGGTAACAATTCGCTTAAACATGTTATTATCCTTTAAAATGTAATTTTTGCGCCTTTCATTTAATGCGCAGAAATCTGTATCAGTGGCCAATATTTTATAAAATCTCAAGAAATCCGAATCCTTATCAGTTGTAAATCAACATTCATTAACTATTAATTTAGCTTAACAATGATATTTATTAAATAAGTTTATTTAAAATATGATAAAATTTATTTATGGATTTTATTGTTCGAATCTTGCTAAAAATTGATTGTCCCAAAACCAAGATTAATGGCACCGAAACCCTTAAGTCAGTGGTGTTAATTAAACTTAAGAATCCAACCTTGGCTTAGGCAGATGGAATAGATTTTTTTTGCTATTGGAAAGCTCCGCCATCTATGGAGTTGTTTTACCCTACAAAAACTCCGCCGGTGTTGGTAGGGGCACCGCTATAGAAGGAGAACAACAGATCCAAAACTGGGAAGCTGAAGACCTTCACATGAGGGCCGCCGCCAGTGAGAATGTCTGCAATCATATTGACAAGAATAGGTTAATGGCCAAATTAATTTTAGATTCTAATTTCTTGAAACCCTTTGCTACTCCCACTATGGTTTGACCAGTTCTTTCATTTCTGGTGGAATCCATGGCGACATATTCTGGATTGATTCAAGCGCTTTCTTTGATACTGGAATTCCCCATGCCCGGAAAAACGGCCCAAGGTTGCGGTTAACGTTCTTGGAAAACATTACCATCCAGAGGTCCCGCTTTTCCAAATCGTTCTTCGGCATATCTTCCGGTTTTAGAGAATGATAAGCGGCAAAAACCTTTTTATAGGCATCCCAGCCAAATTCCTTTTGCAACTGGGCATACATGCAAAGCGCAAGGCCTGGGTCTGATTTCCATTTTTGGAAGTTTGGTTTCCCGTCTTTCAAAAACACCTTGTAATGCTCGATAAATTTCTCTGAGTTTCCGTCCTTGAAATCTTTGGGCGGTACACCACACAATTTGTCCATGATGTAAAAGCTAAAGATGTTGCAGGTTACTTCGCCAGTTCCCTCAAAAGTCCAAGCATCAACCTGGTGGTTGTGTCCAAGTTCATGGAAGATGCCCCAATTACCTGGGTAACCATAAGGTTTCTGAAGATCAGCGAGGTTTGCGAAATGAAATTTTTGGTCCATCAATGTCATGATGGGATATCCAGCATGCATGTAGCCTGCAGATATTTGCTCATCACAGATAATCCTTTCAGGCCGGGGACGATTCTTTGGAATGCCAGCCAACTCGGCATCCAGATCCAGAATCCTGTTCCAGTAATCCATCAGTGGCTTTGGGTTTTCCAGCTTCCGTAGTGATTCCGAGGGAAGGGTCAGGATGACCTTGTCCGTAACCAATTCGCCCCACGGAGCCTTCCGGTTTCTAATGGTGGCTTTCCATTCCTCAACCGTTGTTTTACCGTGGAAGTAGGTGGGTGCTTCCACAGCCCCGGAAATCTCAATGTTAACAGTCTTTTTACGTGGCTTGGTAACTTCTACATAAACCAAACCACCAAAGGAGCACGCAGTATTGGTGGAAGCCCTTTTAAGCGGAAAAGACCTGGTAATATCAGGATGCCTTGGCCATGAATCCAGTTCCCAGAGCGTGTCGGAATGGCATCCGATTCTCGCGACCAATCCCATATCTAACGCATCCATTGGTAGCTTGAAACGGACAATTTCCCCAGGGGCGGCATAAAGCCCGGTACTATGCCATCCGGGCGTACCTGTATTCAAGTTTAATGAGTGGGACTCCAGTCTTTTGACTTCGGCGGGTACGAATCCCGGAAAGATTTTTGCAGCGGGGTTTGCCTTGACCAGCTTTGGTGGAAGAGTTTTTTCATCCTGGCTTTGAATAACCATTGCGATTCTTGCGGGCGCATTGTCAAGTTCTATAGGTTTATTGGAGGAGGGTATGGTGTTCGTTTGTTGGGACTTTGAAAATTCTAAAACCCTAGGTACCCAGGAAGATTCATTTCTTGGAAGTGCGTTCATAGCACCCACAATGGAAGTACTGATTTGTCTGGCGCCGTTCCTACCTCCTGGCTTTAGCCCGCCTTTTGACTGGGATTCAATCATGCTGAAAGCCTTGCCAGCGTGTGAGAATTCTGGGGTTGTTTTACCCACAAAAAAACCATCGGGAGCATTATCATTCAGAGTGCCATCCGCAATCGCAAGGCCGGCCTTATTGAGGATTCTATTAGCAATTAGCCCTGTATGGAGGCTTTTATTGGGATTAAGCTGTTTCCAACCCCAGCCGGTCTCGGCTGTGATTAAGCCACCGCCATTCCGTATGAAGGAAACAATCCGTTCCACATCGGTTTCAAGGATTTGGTCTGGATTGGCAATAAGAAGTTCACTTGCGGCCAGTTTGTTTTCGGTGAATGTTAATCCGATTGATTTCATCCGCCCCTTGAATTCATTGTCCCCTATGACGGTGATTTTTGGGTTCTCCCTGCCTCCGGCGGCCCAGGACATGCTATTCTGAAAGAACTTTGCCGTGTCATGTTCCCTGTAGGTGGGAAGGTCTCCTAAATAGCCGGAGTGCCCAAAAACCACGACTCGACCTTTTCCCAATCGCGATGCACCCACCACGGGCATAACTACGCCGTCATCCACATTGCCTACCACCACGACAAATGCCTTTTCACCAAATACACAAATTTGTCCAGGCGTTCCTGGACTGCTGATTTTCTGCACATTACGGG
>JAPLNF010000342.1:0-4549 GCA_026692965.1 Planctomycetota bacterium | reverse complement strand
TTACGGGTTAGTTGCTTGATGTCATCAGTGGTATCTGCTGCAAAAAAACAGGAGCTTGAATATAAAAAGCCATAGAGCAATGAGATCAACCACAGGGCTTTGGATTGCATGGAATAATCTCCTAGATTCAATAATTACAACTTTTGAAATTAGCTTTGTTCTTTTTGTCATCGTATTGAAACATTATGGTAAAAAAATCATACCTTATTTATGCTTAGCATTTAGGAGCAAATCCACCAAAATTCATAGCGATGAGATTGCTAGTTACGGCGGTACTCTAGCGGCATTGGGGACCTTGGTTTGCTAGAATCTGCTCTGGCTTAAACTTAAACAATGTATGCTACCGATATGTTCGGAAGCCCAAGAACTAAAAAAGAGGCGCTTCTCGCTGTCTCTTTGCAGGCAGGTATAAAATCACTTCATTTTTGGGTACTGCTTTTCTAACAGTATTTTAATTAAACCCTATGTTACAAAGGCTCTATAGTGATTACGCAATCAAGGTGTTTGTTCGGTTACCATCGGTAGTTATTCATTTTGAGTGGATGGGTTTAGCCGTGAACCATGGTAGTTGGCTTGTCTACATACCCAAATTGCACGAAGATGGATTATTTTATCATAAGGTTATTGATCAAGAGATTGGGACGATTTGTCCGAAGAAGTCTGAGAGAGTCTTAAGAGGCCCCTCCCGGATTCGAACCGGGGATAGCGGATTTGCAATCCGCGGCCTTACCACTTGGCGAAGGGGCCTTGATTAATTGGGGTATCTTAACGGGGTTGGCCATCGAGGTCAACCTTAGTGTTACAAACAACTTAGGATAAAATATGGCTTTTAGTTGCCTTATGCGGGAAATAACCTTAATTTAATAACATAATTAGTTTTTTCGTGGAGTGGATCATGACAGCCCGACTGGTCCTAGAATTAGGCATTGGTGCCCCATTAACGGTTTTATTGTCTCTGGAACAGTCTGTTAAAATAGGCCGTAATCCCGATAATGACCTTATAATACACGATGAACATGCCTCTCGCTTTCATGCGGAGGTGTATTTTGAATCAGGCACATTCTTTTTAAAAAACCACAGTAAAAATAACGGAACTAAGGTAAATGGCAACAGAATCAGCGAAGATGTTGCTCTTATAAATCAATGCAAAATAAATATAGGAAGTGCCCAAATACGCTTTGAAACATCATCAATTGTCAATGATGAGAGTAGTAAGACCATACCTGATTTAGGGTTGCAAGATGAGGAAAAAGAGCCGAAGTCGGATCCCTTGATCACGCAATTTCTGCATGATGAATTGAGCCTTCTGTTTTCGTATGTTGCGGATTCGATATTGGAAAATAATCCGAGGGATTTAGTTGAGAAGGCCCTTAGAATTCTTTTAAAAAGGACTCAGGCAGAAAAAGTTGGTTTTCTTAGTTTAGATACCACGGAATTTTTGCTTAAGCAGGTGCTTCCAGCAGATATGAGGCTTGATTTGGTGTTAAGTAAAACCCTCACCAATGAAGCGGTAGCAAGGGAAAAAACAGTGTGGCTTCTTCAAGAGCAAACTGGAATGGAGGCAGATAGTTTGCGATCAATGAAGGATGCAGTTTGTTTGTTAGTTAAATGCAAGCCACCTGGAAGTGATGTAGAAAATATTCTGGGTGCGGTTCATTTGTATAATTCGCGGAAGTTTTTTAATTTTAAGGATGTGCGATTTGCACAATTTCTGGTGGATTGCCTTGCAAACAGTCTTCATGTGCTGAGGCTGCGTAGGGCTTTGGAAGCTGATAATAACAGATTTAAATTGATAGAAGAAAAAGGCAAGGACTTAATAATTGGTTCGAGTCGTCTTATAGTGAAAATGAAGCAGGAAATACAACGGGTTGCTTTACGAAACGCCCCGGTGTTGATCATTGGAGATAGCGGCGTTGGGAAAGAGTTGGTTGCGCTGGAGTTACATAATAAAGGGCTGAGGAAGGCGGAGCCGATGGTTTCGGTCAATTGCGCAACAATATCACCCGGGCTTGCGGATGCAGAACTTTTTGGGAATGAAAAAGGGGCATATACTGGCGCAGACCGGGCTAATACAGGTTATTTTCAGCAGGCAGATGATGGGATACTTTTTTTGGATGAAGTGGGCGAGTTGTCGTTGGATTGCCAGGCGAAATTGTTGCGAACGCTGGAGACGGGAAAAATCCGGCCATTGCGAGGTAAGGAAATAAATGTGAATGTTCGGGTGATATCCGCAACCAACCGGGACTTGCAAAAGGAAGTGGACGAAGGGCGATTTCGTGAGGATCTATTTTATCGATTGAATGCATGCGTAATAAAAGTTCCTGCATTAAGGGAGCGGTTGGAAGACCTCGCAGAGTTGGTGGATTTTTTCTTAAATCGGTTTTCGGTGGAGTATCGCAAACGGTTTTCGCCCAGTGTGGAAGTTCTTGAGAAGTTAAAAAAATATCACTGGCCAGGAAATATCAGGCAGTTGAAATCAGTGTTGGAATCAGGTGTGAACAGGGCGGAATCTGAAACCTTGATGGCGGAAGACATAGATATTCCGACGAATGATTCCTCTGGAGGCGAAGGGCCCAAGACAATAAAACTAGCAGAAGTTGAAGCTTGGGCGATAAAAATGGCGTTGGAAAGAAATGGATGGAACCAAACCCAAGCTAGCAAGGTCTTGGGGATTCATCGGGAAACCCTGATGGATAAGATAAAAAAGTATAAAATCGAGAAGAAAATACCAAAAACCACTTAATGAAGAGTTTTTGGAAACTTGTCATGATAAAAAGGAAGGGAAGATTAAACCTTAGGCAGGCTGTTTTCAGTATCAACAGGCTTGCTTTCGGGAGTTTCTTCCTTGCCATGGATGGCATCAAAAATTTCCTGACGATGAACAGGAACATCCTTCGGCGCGATTATCCCTAATCGTACCTTATCACCGCGAATCTCCACCACCGTAATGATGATGTCGTTGTTGATGACGATGCTTTCGTTCTTTTTTCTGGACAGGACTAACATAGGTCTGTCCTTCCTTTGGTCCAAGTGAAACGACTGCACAAGTATTCTTAGGTTTCTGCAAAAAGCGAGGGAATGATGCAGAAAAACCCAGACAATTAGTAATAAACAGTGCCTGGAGATACTTCTTGGCAGCGATTTCAGGTGCTTAGCTGTCAACCGCGCTGAGGTGTGACTGCTTGTTGCCGCCTATATCTCGCCAATGTCATAATAGCAGGCAAGGGGGCTCGGTCAACAAATTTAATAAAAAATATTAAAGTTTTGTCAAAATAGTCATTTATTGCCTGAGTTACCAAGGGTCTCGTAATTAACAGGTTTGAATTTGTTTGATTTTAAGTAATAAGTGGCAAGATCGGAGACAGTTTTGCTTGGGTCACTGCGTGACATCTGGTCAATGCGGTCATTAAGATCGGTGGTTTCTTGAAGGCTCATCATTCTAAGAGCAGCAACGCGTACTGCGGGCGATGAATCATGGCTTAATTTTCTAAGCCACATGCTTTGGTCTAATTCACTGTCTTCCATCAAGGAATCTAAAACCTCGAGCCTTTTGGAAGGCTTTGGATCAGTCAGGAGTTTACCAAGTTGAAGATGCTCTTTTTTCAGCCCTCGTGCGATGAGCGCGGATTCGCAGTATGCGCGAATTTCAGAATCGGAATCATGCAAAGAGGGTAGAAGAGAATCGACAGAAACGCTCTCAAGTGCTGCAGCGCAAGCTAGGATTGCAACTTTTCTAACTTCGACATTTTTGTCTTGTAGTGCTGCAACGCTCAATTCGGTTAATCCCACATCTGGTGCGATGGCCAAATGAATCGCTTGGATTTTAATGTTTTCTGGGGCATCGGTAATAGCCTTGGCCATGATGCCTGCAAGGCGGGAGTGCAATTCTTTATCCGTGGTGGCTTTAATGAGTTGTGAAACAATTTTCATTGCTGGAACGAGCGCGCTAGGGTTGTTGGCTTCGGGTAAGGAGCCGAGAATTAATTTGGTGCCCTCGAGAAAATCGGTGGTCAAAGGATTAGGCGGTGGGGAATTTGTTGAAATGGAAGCGAGGAGTTCGAGGGTTTGTACCTGAGCTGGAGCAGAAAAAGAGGTAAACCTACGGGCGAGGTGATGAAAGCATTGTTGGGAAAGCGGTGAGGTAGTGCCTCCCCAGGATTCGAACATTTTGCCTAGTGCTTTTGTAAGGTCGGGGGCGCTGGCATCGGTCGCTTTTTCTAGGTGATCTAAAAGCGGGTATTGGGCGTTTTCGCCAAGCTTTGCAAGAGCATCGATATAGTGAGATTTATATTGGGGTTCTGCTTTAATTAATTGGTCGGTCAGGTACCAGCCCATGAGGTAGTCTCGCTGCCACCAACCTAAGCCTATCAAGGCGGGCAAGCAAACCACTAAGGCGAGTGTGATAACAAAACGAGCGGTTTTTAACATCGGATTTAGCCTTTGAATCAAAAGTAAAAGTACGAAGGCAATATAAACATTGGGGGTTGAAAAAGGCAACCCTAGGAGTTGGTATGGAAAAACCGGTAAAATCATTAAAGCTGGCACTTGG
>JAPLNF010000341.1 GCA_026692965.1 Planctomycetota bacterium | reverse complement strand
AATCTTTTGCTGTATTACTTTGAAGCCATAAATAATTATAATTGAGTCGTTCCCACATTTCAGCACTAATGATTTCTCTTATTACTCTCGCATTTTCTCTTGCTTGAGTCATCGAAGAAACAATGCTGCAAGGGTTCTCATGATCCCAAGTCATGAAATTAAGAATGGATTCCTTATCAAGATTCCCTTTGTAATCATGAATGCCACTAATAATAAGAAGTGGTTTCCATTGCAGTTCAACTGGAATATCAAAGTCGAGTAGCCAATTTTGATTAACCTCAAGTAAACGAGAGATGTTCTCTGCGCGTTCAATATATCTGCTTAGCCAAAAACAGTGTTCCGCCAAGCGTGATATCATACATCGGTCTCCATCACCCAAGTATCTTTGCTTCCGCCACCCTGACTTGAGTTAACTACTAGTGAGCCTTTTACCAAAGCCGTGCGGGTAAGACCGCCAGGTAGGACCCATGTATCGGTTCCACTAACGACATAAGGCCGAAGATCAACATGCCTTGGTGCTAACCCTTCCTCTGTCCAAGTTGGACAAGCGGAAAGAGTGACGACAGGTTGGGCAATATAGTTTCTTGGGTTTGCCTTAATCTTTTCTTTAAATTCAGAGCGTTGAGCCGCAGTTGAGGATGGCCCCATTAACATGCCATAACCACCGGATTCATTGACAGCTTTAACCACCAATTTTTCTAAATTATCAAGCACGTAGGAAAGATCAGTCTTTTTGGAGCAAATGTAAGTTGGTACATTTTTAAGAATCGGCTCTTCTGAAAGATAATAACGAATCATATCCTCAACATAAAGATAGATAGCTTTATCATCACAAACCCCAGTACCAATGGCATTTGCAATGGTCACATTTCCTTTTAGATAAGCATTAAAAAGATTAGGAACACCAAGCATACTGTCAGATCTGAATGCTTTGGGGTCAAGAAATTCATCATCTACCCTGCGATAAATGACATCTACCCGTTTAGGTCCACCCGTGGTTTTCATGTAAACGCGATCGTTATGGACAAAGAGATCGCTACCCATAACAAGTTCGATCCCCATATTGCCTGCAAGGAAGGTATGCTCAAAATAAGCTGAATTGAAAGGGCCGGGAGTAAGTAAAGCAAGTTGAGGGTTGGGGCCAGAATTTTCTGGTGCTACTGAGCATAAAGCATCACGAAGTTTTTGAGGGTAATCTTCAACTCTTCGAACTTTTATATTTTTAAATAAATCAGGAAAGATCCGTTTCATTACAACGCGATTTTCAATTACATAACTCACACCTGAAGGGGTTCTACAATTGTCTTCAAGTACTAAATATTCACCTTCGGGGTTTTGAATTAAATCCGTGCCAACAATATGGATATATTGCTTTCCCGGAGGTGTAAACCCAATCATTTCTCTTCGGAAACCTTTGGAAGATTCAACCATTTCCCTTGGTATCACTTTGTCTTTAATAATATTTTGGTCATGATAAACATCAAAAAGAAAAAGATTAAGAGCTTTGGTTCGCTGTTTTAGCCCCATGTCTAATCGGGTCCACTCTTTTCTCTCTACCGGCCTAGGTACAAGATCAAAAGGGAATATCTTTTCAACCCCTCTGCAGTCTGAATAGACAGAAAAAGTTATACCTTGGGTAACAAAAGCAAGGTCCGCAGCAGACCTTTTGTCTTGGAATTCATTTGAAGAAAGTTTTCCGATCGAATCTACGAGTGTTTTACAATGCGGATGGGGTTTACCATTCCAATCAATAAGCTCATCTCGCGCATTGAGGTGAGGCTTATAGGAATGAAAAATAGATTGTTGCCTAATTGCGGAAGAGTCTTCAATTCCAAGTATTCTATTTGATGAAGATGTTTGCGAACCCATGGTAACATCCTAGAAAAGAACAAATACAGAGCACCCTAAGTTCTTATATGTGCAAATCGTATGCCAATATGGATTTGTTTTTGCTTGCTAAAGCTAGAAATGATTTGATGAGCTTAAACAGCAGTAAAAATGAGAGCTAAAAAGCTAAATGATTTTGCGATGTATTGATAAAATGCTCAATATATATCCATGATGCTTATTTCTTAGGCGATTACTGCCACTTTATTGAACATACCTGCTTCTGGGTTGGTGGGCATAATCCATTGTAAGCCATTGCTATTAAGATGCTTAGTAGTTGTACTCCAAGCTAAAAGTAAGGCCTTGAGCCCAGATAGCGCTTTGTGCCATGCTAACTGAAGGCCTAGCTGGTCCGCCTGTTGTTGAAGAGCCAGGGATAAGATTTGGGTTAATTGTAGTATCAATCATGTTTGCAGACCTTACCACACCGGTCCAAACCAAGAAGTTGTAACCCAAGCTCGCCTTAATTGAATCAGTAATCATGTACCCTGCTCTGGTATTGACTTGTGGAATAATTGAAACTGCCTTATTGCCTACCTCTCCAATATTACTTGATAAGGCGTAAAGCCCACCAACCGAGCTAAGGCTGTCGGCTCCTGGTACAGAAGTGGTGGTGCTACCATTAACTTTCACATTACTTTGAGTCATACCCAAGGCAATGCGAAACGAAGATTGGAAAGAGAATCTGCCGGTGTTGTATTCTCCTGCAAATCCTGTGTCAAAACCATTAAAAGTATTCGATGAACTAAATCTGTCGGATGCGTTGATTGTGGTGCCAACTGCAACAAAATTTGCATTATCAGGATTTATGTTAGTTAAGCTTGAATCAATATTAACCTTGTCAGAAAAAGTCATTGCGCGGTAACCAACAAGGGCATCAAGTCTAAAATTGCTTGTTTGAAAAGAGGTAAGGTTCTGCCTTAAACCAATACCGCCGCCTACAAATCCGTTGGTTGCAACTTGAGCAGAAATACTCCCGGAAACATCGCCAGGATAAGCAATGCGAACAGCAGATGGTGTTCCATTAAGGGCATTATTAAATGGGCGTGCAAGAATTGTGGACCCATCCGAGACTTGATTGTAAGATTCGGTGAGATTTTGCAAGAAAAAGAAATCTGCTTCGACCGCAATATCTGGTGCGTTATCAAGCCAATAGCCTGCGGAGAACTTTCCACCAGTACGCATGCCATCATTGGCCCATGATCCCCCCATAATTGTTGAGGTGCCAGGGGCTCCAAGTATACCAGCTTGGGCAGCACTTGTTCCGGCAGGATTGGTGGTTGCGATTGCAGGTAAATTTTGACCCCTCATCCACCAAAGTAAAAATTCTGCATCAGCCCATGATTTGCTTCTGGCATTTGGTTGAGCATTATTAAGCGCGTCATTTACTTCAGCGACTTCGGTTTTGCTGGCAGCAGGTGCATTATCTCCAGGTAATTCTTTTTGACCATAAGCCAAAGAAGTGATTGCCAACAATGCAAATAAGGCCTTTAAATTCTTCATAATTAGCTCCCAAGCTTTGCAAATACATGTGGTAGTTTTTGTTGCATTTTAAAAAACGCCTACCATACACAAATTAATTATCGGCAATAAACTGGGTTAACTTTGCTAATTTTATTGGAAATACAGATTGCACCAAATTTGCACAAAATACCCTTAACAATGATTGTAAGGTTGGTGAAAGCTGGGAGGATAGGTTGGCGCATCTAGATTTATTAAATATTTTTGATCATTTTTCAAGCTCTCGCCTATAATTCATTTAGCTTTATGCCGATTAAATAATTCGTAGGGATTGTTCAGTGATTTCATAGATGGTTTTATTTACTGGAGAGATATAGATGTTAAACAAATTTTTTAAATTGTTAAGAGGCGCTGAAGTTAAGAAAAACAAGAAGCCATCTAGGTTATGTTCTTTTAGGCCAGAATTAGAATCTTTTGAAGAAAGAATCACGCCTACAACAAATATCATATATGCCAACGGCTTGCTTACCGGGTCTGTCATAATTGATGGGGGCACCAAAGGTGTTTCGGGGGTTACTATTGGAATTACAGGCGAAACCACAACTGGCCGGTCCGTAAATTATTCCATTGTTACTAATTCAAATGGTAATTTCTCCATCGATCAACTTCTTCCAGGTTCTTACAATGTTACTCGCTCAACTCCTGCAGGATTTTTATCTGGTACAACTGCAACCTCTGCCCAATTGAATATTGCTGAAGGGCAAAGCATTACCCAAAATCTTGGTCTTGGTGGGCTTACCCCTGCAAAGGTTTCATTAGGGCTTTGGGCCTCAGGCGTTAACACTGGGGTTACAGCCCCTACTGCTGGCTCGGGTACTGCCACTGGTTTTACCATGACTCAGATAAAAGCATTTACTGACTCTACCGTCGCAAAAAATTCGACCTCTGATTACAACCTTGCGGCTTATAATTTAAGTCTCGCAAAAAATTCGACCTCTTATTACAACCTTGCGGCTTATAATTTAAGTCCTGACACCACGGATACCACCATTACTTTCAACACCTCCAAAGGTGCGATTGATGTGACTTTAATGGATACTGCCTCCCCAGTTTCTGTAACTAACTTTCTAAGTTATGCTAAAAATGGTTCCTATACCGATGACTTGTTCCATCGTATGGCAAATCTTTCGGGTACTGGTGCTCCCCAAATCCTTCAGGGCGGGCAGTTTACTACGAATTCATCTGGTAGCCCTAGCACAGTTTCTAGTTTTACGGATGTACCAACCTATCAGCCCATTGCAAATGAATATGATCCTTCTCGCCCAAATAAAATTGGGTCTTTAGCAATGGCTCGAACTTCCGATTTAAATAGTGCTACTAGCCAATTCTATTTTAACCTTACTGATAACACGACTTCCCTTGGTCAAACTGGCAATGGGTATGCAGCATTTGGTAATGTTGCAAACTCTGCTAGCTTGACAAATCTACAAAGTTTTGCAACCAGTTATACTCCACAGGCTGGAACTATTATCACCACAACCACAAATCCTGTTCCATCGTTACCTGCCCTTACTGGTGCTAGCCCTGCTGTTACCAATAATCCAGTAGGCACTGCAACAACTAATCTTGCCCTAACGAATACGATTACAGGCGCTACTCCTACGGGATATTTGAATTATTTAGTATCAAGTAGTGATCCATCGATTGTGACTGCGACCATTGGAAGTTTAAATGGAACATTTTCGCCTAGTCAGGTTAAATTGGTTGCAGGTGGAAATGTAGGAACAGCAGTAATCACTGTTACGCTGATTGATAATCGTAATGAAGCAACGATAAAAACCTTCAATGTAACGGTTCAGTAATCCATAAGTTTTAACAAATAAAGCCAGTGGTGAAATATATCACCCACTGGCTTTATTTGTTTAGGTGCGTTTAATAACCATCAAGGGCGTTAAACCAATCAAAGATAAAATGTTTAGCATCTGTAGTGTTTTTCAAATCGCCAAATACTTCGCCATTCGAAGAACGATATACAATGTTTTCTAGTGCCCAGTTTTCTTTAACAAGCCTGTAAATAGCTTGCCATTGTAGAAAAGATTCGGATTCATTGTTTAAAACAGCGTTAGAAGCAAGCTCTGTAGTTTCAAATTCTTTTGATGTTTTTACTTTGGCGCGAAATTTGATCACAGCAAAAT
Source organism: Planctomycetota bacterium (assembly GCA_026692965.1). Taxonomy (GTDB): domain Bacteria; phylum Planctomycetota; class Planctomycetia; order Gemmatales; family Gemmataceae; genus UBA969. Next base: position 3,023 of record JAPLNF010000341.1, on the reverse strand, counting down.
AGGGGATAATTTTATTCCCTGTACTTGTGGTTTCTATGTTGTAACTAACAAGCTCAAACTTTCGTTTGAAAAAAGTTGTTTTGGTACCATCATTAACTGCGATAACCCTCTCAGCAGTTCCCTTGGTTTTCAATTGGTCGAATTTTTTTCGAAGAATCGAGGTGTCTGGTTCTTCGAAGCCCAGAACCATGAAAACAAATAAACTTATCTTAATCATTATGCCACCCTTGGTAATTAAATTATCGCAATCATTATTATACAAGACATATTAATGCATAAAACCAATGTAGTTACACACTAAAAATCTTGTACCAATAGAACTGTGCTTATTCTTCGATTGCAAATAGATGTTTCTCACCACGAATGAACAGCGTTTTACCTGAAATGGCTGGGGAAGCATCTATCGATTCATTTAATCTGTTGGTTGAAATTATTTCAGGCTTTCCTCCCGTTTTAATAACCACAGTAGTGCCATCTCTGTCCATAAAATAAATCATACCGTTGGCAATCACAGGAGAAGCATATAAGGTTGATGTGTTCTCTAGCCTAAATTCTTCAAATATTGGTTTCCCCGTTTTTAAATCAAGCGCGGTTAATATGCCTGTATTAGCTTTGGTGAAATACAACATGTCTTCATTGATTATAGGGGATGGAACGTAAGGCGTCCCTTTTGCGTATTGCCAAGCAGCTTTTTCGGCTGTATCCAATACTCCGGTTGAATTTAAAGGTATCGCAATAGCAGCGGCGCCGCGGTAACCGCTCATCACATAGGCCATACCATTCGCAGATATAGGGGAAGGAATGGCATTGGTAGTCATTCCGGATGTTTCCCAAATCAAGGATCCATCTGCAAGGTTGTAAGATCTAACTCGATTAGTCCCATTTAAAATCACCTGAGTTTTATCTAGATGGGTTACAATTAAAGGTGTATTCCATGTTGTTTTTTCATCACGATCTTTCTCCCACTTAGTTTTTCCAGTGTTGCAATCCAGCACAACGATTTTAGAATTTATTTCTTGATCAAGATTCAGAACTAGCGAATCATTAAATAAAGAGGGCGTGACAGCTTCACCCCAACCTAAACGGGTGGTTAACCTGCCAAAATCTCTTTGCCATAATAAATTTCCAGACAAATCGAAACAATAAAAACCAAAAGAGCCGAAGGATACATAAAGCCTTTTGCCATCGGTGACACAAGACCCCGCTGCATAAGAATGAGTAGAATGGTGGCCTTCATGTGGGAAAGCTTCGTTTGCGATTTTATTCCATTTCAATTTGCCAGAATTTTTGTCGAAGCAGAGAACTTCGAAACGATAAAAATTAGCTGTAGGAACAGTTTTGGCTTCAAATTTTTCGTTTCGCTTTGGTTGCTCATCTTTTTTTGCTATACGATCAGTCTTGATTGCAGTTGTTAAGAAAATGTCATTACCCCAAATGATAGGCGAGGAACTCCCTTTCCCCGGTAGTTCAACCTTCCATTTGATATTTTCTTTTTCACTCCACTTAATGGGTGGTGATGCGGTTTTTGGTGCAATGCCATTAGATTGCGGGCCCCTCCAAGTAGGCCAATTTAATGCTTCGCCAAAAGATAATCCAGCAATTGCTATTAACACAATTCCTGTAACAAAAAATCGAAGCATTGAATCACCATTTCATAAAACTACATTGGCGGAAGTATTGAACTAGCTTTTGGTTTTAAACAATATTTTAAGAATGGCCCACCCGTAATCGCATTAGGGGCAGGCCATTGCAGATTACTAAAATCCAAACAACAGAGTTAGTTTAACTTGCGAACCTTGATGTTTCGATAGCGTACAAATTCTTTGGTGGAATCACCACCACCGTGTACTTGAAGAGCAATGCCACCTGAATCAGGAAGGCGTTTTTCCGTATCGGTATATTCCATGAACTTAATGCCCTTAATGTAAGTGGTAACTTTAGGGGGATTGCCAACAATGCTAGCTTTGAGTTCATTCCATTCGCCGTGCTTCCAGAAGTCAGCCCATTTGTCTGCAGGAACAGGCAATTTAACAGGTGCTTCATCTTCCTTGATATCTGTGACCAGCTTTTGAAAGGTAAAGTTACGAAGATGGGGTTTGGCATCCAAGCCTTCGCCGTACACGCCCATAAGATTCCCGTTGGCGTGATAATCAATCATGGCTTGATAGCATTTGCCTTCTTCAGTGCTGCGTAGAAAAAGTCCACTATCAGGGCCGAAATCATTTTTTATTTCGATAGAAACTTCAAAGTCACTGTATTTTTCATCGGTGATAATAATGCCGCCATTGCCCGGAATATCCTGGCTTCCAATGATGGCGCCATCAACAATCTCCCATTTGCCGCCTGATTTATTCTTGCTAGGTGCGCTATGCCCGGTTTTAGAACTTATATGCCAACCGTTTGTGGTTTTTCCATCAAAAATGCTGACCCACTCAGCTTATTTTTTCTCTTGGGCGACGCAAAGGCTTAAAACAAAAAGTGTGGAAGATGCCAACGATGCGATAAGTAAAAAGTTTTTCATGGTGATCCTTTCAAGATCATTGTGTTAGATTTAAAATTATTATTGCGGATGAACTTTCCTATTGCCAGATAATTAAATGCAGGCATGGTAAAAATAAGGCCCCTTGGTTATCAACCATGAATCCTGAATTATTCGAAGCATATAAAAACACGACCTACAGGGTTTATTCACCTATTGGCGAAATTGCAATCAGGACTGGCGTAATGAATCCATTGCTACAGGAATTGCTGTTGAGTAATAATGCTGAATCATGGGCATTCATCACTGCCTGCAATCCTTATTCAGTCATGCAAGATGCAGATGTAAACACTCTTTTGAACACTCAACTAGAAGATTATTTGTCAGGGAAACGGTATGTGTTTTTTAAAGGTATGGGAGTGGGTGATGATGATTCGTGGGAACCTGAAGCATGCGAGCCAAACATCGTGCAGCCTTTTTGCTTGTTGTGCTCGTTCTTGCCAAGTTGATACCTGGAGCGTCTTGTGCTTCAGTGACGATAACC
>JAPLNF010000340.1:49657-65323 GCA_026692965.1 Planctomycetota bacterium | reverse complement strand
TACTCTTGCTGAAGTGTTATTCCAGTTAAAGCGCCAAAAAGAGGCTGTTGAGGCTCAAACCAAGGCTGTCGCTCTCGAGCCAACTAAGATCTATTACAAAAAACAATTAAAGCGCATTCAGAACGGCGATCCGAGTGTTGAGCGTCCTGAAGAAAACGATGATTAATTAGTCCGAATAATATTTATGAACATTCGATCTAACTATTCGTGCACTTTTATTGTTCCTACTCTTGGGAAGTTTGAAGAGTTTGGTGTTTCCCTTGGGCAATTAATTCCTTCTTCTTTCGTTATTGCTCTAAATGGTGAATTGGGCAGTGGCAAAACAACATTGGTTCGTTCCTTGTGCCAAGGGCTTGGCTGTTCGTCGTTAGAGTTTGTCACAAGTCCAACCTTTGTTCTCATGCAAGAGTATCAGGGCCGGTATACGGTTAATCATCTAGATGTTTACCGTTTGGAAAGTGAATCGCAATTTCTAGAATTTGGCGGTGATGAGTTGTTTCAAGGTGGGAATGTTGTGTTAATAGAATGGGCTGATAAGATCAAAAATTGCTTACCGCATGCCAGGATGGAAATCTTTTTAGAAGTGGTAAGTCAAGACGAGAGAAGGATTTGTGTTTCGTTGCTTGGGGATGTGAGTTGTCCCTCAATATTGGCTTATTTGTCTGGTTTTGGTGCTTCAGGTTAGATTTTTATTAGTAACTTATTAATTTGAATTAATCATTAAGTTGTGGTAATATTTTCATAGTATTTTATTTAATCATACCTTTAAGAATATCTTTGTTTTTTTGACCTGCCTTTATATTTTCAGCTTTTAGACTTGGAGCAAAAGCGAAATGAATATTCACCGAATTTATTCAACGAAGAGTTCGGGATACACTAGCTGGTTTTACATTTTTTTAGGTGTATCAAGTTTCTTTGTTCACCCTAGTTCCTTGGTTGCGTCTGAACCAAAAATAAGTTTCGTGAATGATGTGATACCTGTACTCACTAGGTCTGGGTGCAATATGGGGTCCTGCCATGCTAAAGCTGGTGGTGGCCAAAATGGCTTTCAGTTGTCCTTATTAGGCTTTGAGCCATTGGAAGATTTGGAAAGCATCGTGATGGGAAGCCGTGGTCGTAGGCTTTTGGTTACGAACCCAGAGGCGAGCTTATTGCTAATGAAAGCTTCTGGACAGATGCCCCACCGCGGAGGAATTAGGCTGCCCAAAAAATCTCAAGGATATGAAATAATAAAGACTTGGATTTCCCAAGGCGCGCTCATGGATGCTGCATCAGATGTCAAGTTTGTTGCAATGGAGTTGATCCCTAAAAAGGGGAACCTTCAACGAGGACAAGAGCAACAGCTAAAAGCGATGGCGCATTATTCGGATGGAACTATTCACGATGTTACAGCACGTGCGCTATTTGAATCCAATGATAAGGCCATGGCTGAGGTTACAGATAACGGTTTGGTTAAAGTGCTTGATATTCCCGGTAAAGTTTCGGTGATGGTTCGGTATCAGGGGACTGTTGCGGTTTACAATGCTGCGATTCCGCTTGGTGCCCCAGTGGAAAACCTGCCTCCGGAAAAAAACTTTATTGATAGGGCGGTCTTTTTGAACCTGAAAGAACTTGGTATTCCCCCCTCCCAGATTTGTGATGATCCGACATTTTTGCGTAGGGTTACACTGGATATTGGTGGTCGATTGCCGACTGAAGTTGAAGCTAAGAGCTTCCTTGCAAATTCAAGTGCAAACAAGCGCGACCAAGTAATAGAAGACTTGCTTAAAAGTCCAGATTATGCGGATTATTTTTCAAGCAAGTGGACTGCAGTGCTAAAGAATAGGCGTGATGATGCTAGTGATATTGTCTCGAACTTTGCATTTAACGCATGGGTTAGGGACAGTTTACTTGCAAATAAGCCATACGATCAATTTGTTCGTGAATTACTAGGTGCAACGGGCAAGGTGATTGGGAATCCTCCCGTTGCCTGGTACAAGCGGGTTAAAGAACCAAAAGAACAAATTGAAGATGTTGCACAGTTGTTTTTGGGGGTACGAATGCAGTGTGCCCAATGCCATCATCATCCTTTTGAACGGTGGAGTCAGGATGATTACTATTCCCTCGCAGCGTTCTTTGCCCAAGTGGGCAGAAAACCATCCGGCACAAGAGGTGAGGATTTGATTTTTCATAAGAGGGGAGTCGCGGTTGCTACGAATATTAAATCAGGGGTAGCACTAAAACCTATGGCATTGGGTGACCAAGTTGCAGCAATAGAGGCGGATCAAGATCCTAGGTTGCGACTGGCAGATTGGATGAGGTCTCCGCAAAATCCCTTTTTTGCCAAGGCACTAGTTAATCGTTACTGGAAACATTTTTTTCAACGTGGGTTGATCGAACCAGAAGATGATATTCGTGATTCAAATCCGCCCTCCAACCCGGAACTGTTAGCAGCTTTGGAAAAGCACTTTATTCAGAGTGGTTTTGATTTGAAGGATTTAGTCCGGGTTATAACCCGGTCTAGTGCATACCAACTTGTATCCACACCTAATAAATACAATTCAGGCGACAGGCAGAATTATTCCCGGATTCGATAGATCAAATGGCAGGCACTCATACCGATTTTGCCAATTTACCTGCCGGCACCCGGGCTGTTGCTCTTCCGGATAATAGCTACAACAGAGCTTCGCCTTTTCTGCGGGTGTTTGGACGCCCTGAAGGCGAAAGCGTATGTGAGTGCGAGCGAGTGCAATCTTCTAGCTTAGCACAAAGCCTGCATCTTATAAATGCCGCGGATATCCGGTCTAAACTTTCTCATCCGGAAGGTCGTGCAGAAAAGCTTGCAAAAGAAAAACTTCCATTACAAGATAAAATTAATGTTGTTTATCTTGCAGCGTTTTCCCGTCTGCCTAGTTCTGTTGAATTAAAAGTGGCACTTGATTATCTAAATGCACCTGTAGTTAATTCTGCAGGCCAGAGCGTGGATGCCCAGAAGGCCGCGCGCGAAAATCTTCAGGATTTGGTATGGGCTTTGATCAATACCAAGGAATTTCTCTTTAATCATTAAAAGGAATGACCATGTTGGCTATTTCAATGCGCTTGTTCACTCTTTTGCTTTCTTTAGCTCTTGGTTTTGTTGCGGTGCACCTTGCGCTTGCACAATCTGTCGGCTTGCCCTCCCCAAGGCTTTTAACAACCACTCCCATGGGTGGTAAGGCTGGTACTCAGTTTGAAGTTGTTGTAACTGGAGAGCATCTTGATGACGCCGAAGACCTTATATTTTCTGATAGCCGTATTACTGCCAGCCGTAAGGTCGATGCTTCAGGTGTTTTAACCCCTGATCGTTATATGGTTACTATTAAGCCAGATTGCCCTGTCGGGCTTTATGAATCTCGCATAATGACCAGGCTTGGCGTGTCCTCTTCTCGAATTTTCACGGTTGGTAAATTTCCTGAGTTCGTTCAATCTACATCAAATAAAACACTTGAATCAGCAATTGAGTTGCCGGTTGGTTCGGTATTTAACGGAACGATCAGTGAAAGGTCGGTAGATTATTTCAAGTTCATTGGTAAGAAAGGGCAAAGACTGGTTGTAGACTGTGCTTCAACTGGGATTGATTCGAAGCTTAATGCAACGGTGATTATAGCAGATGCTGCTGGTAGGGATTTGCTGGTCGAGCGCTTAGGAGGTGTACTGGATTATTCTGTACCCAAAGATGGCACGTATGTAATCAAAATTCATGAGTTAACATTCAAGGGTGGGCCTGCATTTTACTATCGTTTGGGATTATGGGAGCAAGCGGCTGGAACACCGATTATTCGCCAACCATCCACAAAAACAGTCAATTCATATTCATGGCCTCCAATCGGGCTTTCTGAACATCCTGCTTCCAAAGAAATAGAACCGAATAACGATGGAAAGCGCGCACAGAAAATAACTTTGCCTTGTGATATTGGTGGCAGTTTTTATCCTGCTTCAGATGTCGACTTTTTTGAATTTGAAGCTAAAAAGGGCGAACAATGGTGGATTGAGGTTGTTTCTGAGCGTCTTGGTTTGCAAACTGATCCTACAATTTTAATTCAACATGTGGCTCGTGATTCCAAAGGTGGTGCTGATAAAATTACGGATGTTTTAGAACTAACTGATATTATCAGCCCCGTAAAAGTTTCGAGCAATGGCTATGCCTATGATGGTCCGCCATACAATCCTGGGTCTTCAGATATTCTCGGAAAATTGGTGATCAAAGAGGATGGAACCCATCGCCTTCAAATCGCTGATTTGTTCGGTGGTACGCGGAACGATCCCAATAATATTTATCGTTTGATAATTCGTCGAGCTGCTCCCGATTTCGCACTGGTTTCTTGGGCTATGCATATGGAGCTTAGAAATGGTGATCGAAATGCTTTGTCCAAACCAATATCCCTTAGGGGTGGTGCGACTATGGCGCTCGAGGTTGTTGCTTTTCGCCGTGATGGTTTCGATGGCGAAATTGAAATTACCATGGAAGGGCTTCCTAAGGGGGTCAAAGCGCATGGTCTGAAAATCCCAGCGGGTCAATCGCGTGGAATGATGTTGATAACAGCAGATCAAGATGCCCCTCGTGGATATACAAATGCAAAATTCTTTGGCAAATCGAAGATTGATGGAAATGCTGTAGTGCGTCCATGCATGCTTGCATCTGTAGCATGGCCTATTCCAGATTCATGGGGTGAGATTCCAAGCCCCAGGCTGCTAGCAGATGTACCAGTAGCTGTTAGTGGCATCGATTTTTCACCGATAACCATTACAGCCAAGGCTTCAAATTATGAGGTAATCGCCGGTGAGAAATTGGTGATTCCTTTAATTCACAAGCGCCGCAGTGAGTTTTCTGGTGATAAAATCCAAATGAAAGTAATTGGTGCTGGTTTTGAAAATGCCCCTCCCTTCGATCTTTCGATAAAGGCTGATTCTTCCCAAGTTACACTTGATCTTGCAGTTTTGAAAACCCCGCCAGGCGAATACACCATTTCGTTTCTTGGTGGCGCAGTTGTAAAGTATAGTCATAAGCCTGATGCAGTTTCATTAGTCGAAGCCAAGACAAAGAAAATGATGCTTGAAGTTAAAGACTTAGAATTAGAAGCGAAAAAAATTGCAACCGAAGCACAAGTTGCACCTGCTGCCAAGAAAGACCAAATGGCTAAGGCTGTAGCAACGGTAACTGCCAAAATGAAAGCTGCAACGGATGCATTAAATGTAACTAAGGGGCAGCTTGAGAAAGCGGCAGAAACTGCCAAGCCGAAAGATATTGCTGATATTATTGTTTCTGAGCCGATTACGATTCGCGTCAAACCTGGGGTAAAAAAATGAAGAACATCAATCCGATATTCCCCATGCGAAGTTGCCGGGGGCCTATACCCACAGGCCATGGAGGGAGAAGGGCTTTCCTTCAAGCCGGCCTAGCTGGTTTTTCCACTTTAAGTTTACCCGGTATTTTGAAACTTCAAAATCAAAGTATAGCTCAGGCTGCAGGTGCTTCAAATCCTTCGACTGATAAAAAAGCGGTAATCATGGTTTGGCAACCAGGTGGTATGTCTCATCTAGATTCCTATGACCCCAAGCCTGATTCAGGTAGTGAGTATCGTGGGCCATTTAATTTGATAGCAACAAAAGTTCCCGGGCTTCAATTTACCGAACTTATGCCAATGCAGGCAGCTATAGCAGACAAAATGGTGGTGCTCCGTTCCATGCGCCAATCTGCCGGTGGCCACCCTGCTGGTTCTATGCAGTTGCTTTCAGGCGACCCAGATACCCGAGATAAACCAAAACCAAAATACCCCGATTGGATGACAGTATCAAATTACTTGCTTGCGCAGAAAAGCGTCAGGCAGTCTCCGCTTCCAGCCTATGTAGGTATCAATCCGCCTCTCGAATATAATGGTCCAGCCTATCTTGGCGACACCTATTCCCCCTTTGTAGTTTCAGGAAATCCCGACTCTCCAACTTTTTCAGTGCCTAATATCGGTCTCACCAATGTTGATGATGTTCGCAGGATTGGTCGCCGTTTAACTCTTAGGCAAAATCTTGATACCCTTGAGAGATCTTTTGATCAAGCCCGAGAATTAGCTGCCCTTGATGAGTTTGAATCTCAAGCAATGACCCTACTTACGAACCCGCAGACAAAAATTGCATTCGACCTTTCTCGGGAGCATCCCCGCGTCCGTGATCGATATGGCAGAAATTCTTGGGGCCAGCAGTTGCTTTTGGCCAGAAGACTTATTGAGGCTGGAGTGGATGTACTGACCACAAGTCTAAGCGGTCCCCTTTGTGGCAGAGTTGGTAATTGGGATGATCATGCTGTAAATCAACATGTTTTTGATGCTATGAAATTCCGATCCCGTGTTTATGATCAAGCGGTCTCGGCTTTGATCGAAGATATTTACGAGCGTGGACTCGATAAGCGCGTACTTGTGGTCGTTACAGGTGAGTTTGGTCGTACACCTAAAATTAGTTATGCTGCTAGCACGGGTGCAGGCGATGCAAGTGCCCCAGCAGGAACCTCGCAGCCCGGGCGTGATCACTGGCCACGAGGTTTTTCTAACATCTGGGCAGGGGGCGGAATCCAGACTGGCCGGTTTGTTGGTTCTACTGATAAGCGTGGTGAAGATGCTAATAATCGCATATGTGGGCCCGGCGATTTTCTCTCTACGATTTATCATCACCTTGGAATTGATTCCGCTAAAACATTCATCAAGGATTTTAATGGCCGACCAACACCGATTGTCGACCATGGTAAACCAATTCCAGAACTGATGGCATAAATAGGTTGCGTTTTAGTTTAGTTGCCATGTTTATAAATTCGATCATAATGTTTTAACAGTTTGAGATACCAACCCCTTACAGGCCTTGATTTATTTTCATATGCGAAAGAATCGGCTCCTAGAAATCACTTTATCCACTAAAATTGGCAGAATATAGGCTGTTGTTTTAATCCACTGCCTATTATTGACAAAATCCATGATTTAAAGATACACTCCGTTAGTCGGTAGATCCGTTTTATAATTGCGGGTTGCTCGAATAGGAGTTCTTTAACTAATGCATTTTTTAGACGCCGACATTTTTTCTGAAGTCGTGAAGCTATCGACTCCAACCTTGTTTGCTATTTTATTGTGTGGATTATTGTTATGGAGTGCAGGTTATCTGACTCATAAATTTTGGGTTGTGTTTTTGGCAACAGCAGGGGCAGGGGTTTTGGGGTTCGATAAAGGGCCAGACTTTGGAATCCAAGGCGTTTTTGCTGCTCTTTTATTCGGTATATCAGCTGGCATTTTGGCTCTTTCTATCATTCGTGTGGTGGTTTTTGTTTTTGGCGGCTGTACCGGGCTTATTATTGGAAATGTTTTAATGCCTGCTGGAGATGCTTGGTTGGCTTGCCTACTTGTTGGCGGTATAGCTGCGCTTTTACTTTATCCTTTCTGGTTTACGGCTTTTTCCAGCTTATTAGGTACCCTCGCCTCGGCTTATGGTATTATTGCAATTCTTGATAGGCTGAATGCTTTAGATTCTTCGACTATTGTTGATAAACACGCTGGCCTTATTGATGTAATTTGTATTGGATTTGTTGTATTCGGTACGATTATCCAGTACTTTTTAACTAAATACTTCCGCAAGAGAAAATGGCGTCTCATGCAGGAAGAAGAAAGGTTTCGAGCTCAAAATGAAAATCTTGCATATTCCAGTCCTGGGACTTGGTTTAAAAACCCTTGGCGTCATGCTAGTTAATTCATTAAAGGGATTTTCCTTGTTTGGTAGGACACTGTTGTTTTCGCTCTTTTTGATTTTTTCTAGCTCAATTTATGCTCAAGCTCCAAATACTTCTGCTCCTTTACCGGGTGAGCCTGGGGATAAAGCCTATACTCGTAATTTGTTTTCGGGCGTGTTTGCTTTTATTTCTACTGTCGGTGTTTTAGTTGTTATTTGCATGCCTACTCGTAAAAGTTCGTAAAATGATTTTCGTTGGGATTTTTGAATTTAATCTTATAGCTTTAGGGGTCCATATATGGTGCAGCAAACTTCAATTGATTTTCTTGCTATTGCAAATCGGATTATTTCAGGCGGGGACATTACAAGGGATGAAGCCAAGCAACTTCTCCTTGTTCAAGGTGGTGAGCTTTATGACTTGTTCTATGCTGCCAATAAAGTCCGTAGGCATTTTCATGGTAATAAAGTTACTTTTTGTAGCATTCTTCCTACTAAATTTGGTAATTGCAGCGAAGATTGTAAATTCTGTGCCCAAAGTGCTCACTATGATGCTGATGTTAACGCTTACCCCATGATGGATGGGGATGATGTTGAAAAAGCCTGCACCAGTGCTCGAGATAATGGAGCTAGCGCTTTTGGTATTGTTAATAGTGGTAGAGGGCCAAACAAAAAGGAATGGCCTAAAATCATGGAAGCAATCGGCGCCATGAAGAAGGTTGATGGTATCACGCATTGTGCAACTCTTGGTACTTTAAATGAATCTCAAGCAAGAGATTTAAAAGCCGCTGGTATTCGCAGAATTAATCATAATCTTGAAACTTCAAAAGAGTTTTACCCCAAAATTGTTACCACTCATTCTTGGCAGGATCGTGTTGATACCGTCAAGCTTGCACAAAAGGTGGGCCTAGAGGCGTGCTGTGGTTGTATTTTCGGAATGGGCGAAAGTGTTGATGACCGTGTTAGCCTTGGATTTAGCTTGAAAGAGCTTAATCCTCATGTTGTCCCACTTAATTTTCTCCATCCTATTGCTGGCACTCCTTTAGAGAATGAGCCCAAACTTAAGCCAATGGAAATCTTAAAGATTATTGCTGTTATGCGCATGATCCTTCCTAAGCAAGATTTGAAAGTTGCTGGCGGAAGAGAAAAAAATCTTCGTGATCTACAAAGTTGGATTTTTTATGTCGGCGGCACTAGTGGCCTAATCGGTAATTATCTATCTACTAACGGTCGGGCTAATCAGGAAGATTTACAAATGATTAGCGATCTGGAACTTGAATGGCAGGACGATCGTGTTGGTGATTTGGATGAATCGATTCCTGATTCCGAACATGTTCCACATTCCAAAGGCTCGCTTCTGCAACTTCCTGTATTGAACTTTTAACCTTGGGATTGCAAGACAATTGGAAAATCCAGAATCTCAATCTGCTGATCATTTGGACTGGGTCCAGCATGAATTGGATATTATTTCAAATGCTGGACTGAAACGATTTCGCAAGGCACTGAATTTTTGCTCTGATGGCTCTATCCTTTATCGTAAGAAAAAGCTCGTTAATTTTGCTTCGAGTGATTACTTGGGGTTTTCAAGACACCCTTCAGTTATTAAATCGGCTCGCAAAGCCCTTCATGCTTATGGTTCTGGTGCTGGCGCATCACCCTTGGTTTCTGGATATACGAAACTTCATCGTTCGCTCGAACGCGAAATTGCACGATGGGAGGGGTTTGATGATGCGCTTGTTTTTTCCAGTGGATTTGGTGCCAATCTTGGAACTATCTCAGCTCTAGTTCACCCCAAAGATTTAATTCTTTCTGATGCTTTGAATCATGCCAGTATTATCGATGGCTGCAGGCTTTCTCGTGCAACCCTTAGGTTTTTTAAGCACAAAGACTGTGATCATCTTCAGGATTTAATTCTGCGGGCCAAGGGTAATTTTAAAAAGTTATGGATTATCTCAGATACCCTTTTCAGCATGGATGGTGATCATGCACCAATTGAAAAACTATTTCAAATTGCTTTGAAAAATGACGCTATGTTAATTCTTGATGAGGCTCACGCTACTGGGGTTACGGGCGTTGATGCACGAGGCTTGACTGATATATTTCCGGTTGGGCTCGACTGGAAAAGTAGGGTTGTAAAACTAGGAACTTTAAGTAAAGCCTTGGCATCCCAGGGAGGTTTTGTTTGCGCAAACAAGAAATTAATAACGCTGATTAAAAACAAAGCTCGTTCTTATATTTTTTCTACCGCTCTTTCACCCGTTTGCGTTGCAGCAGCAAGAACAGCAATAAAATTAATTAATAAAGATAATAGCCGCATGGCTTGCGTTGATTCGCTTTCTGCTTATTTGCGCAGCAAGTTAGTGGATATGGGCCTTGATATAGGCCAATCAGAAAGCCATATCATTCCTGTTATTTTTCGGGATGCGGAAAAAACAATGCGTATTTCTAAGAGCCTATTGGAACAGGGGTATTTGGTGCCGCCAATTCGTCCACCTTCCGTTCCCGAAAATTCGTCAAGGCTTCGCATTTCTATCACAGCTTTCCATAGCCATGAATTAGTAAACGATTTTCTTTTAAAGTTAAAATTAGTATTAAATCAGAATTAACTATTGGTAGGGTAACTGTCAGGCAAATCGTTGTTTTGGACGAAATCATTGTTGTTTATTTTGAACGAGTCTGAATTTTTATCATCATCATTCTTGTCGTCAGGTTCTACATCCCGATTATTTATTTGAATTGTTCCTTCAAATTGAGGCTTTTTTTCTACCGCATCACCGGTACTTATTTGTATTCGAAAGGGTAGATTAGCAATGTTTAAACAATCATTGTTTTTTAGCGTTGCTCGACGAATCTTTTTCCCGTTTACCACGGTTTCGTTGGTGCTTCCTAGATCCCGAATGAGTAATGTATTTTCCATCTTTACTATTACACAATGAAACTTAGATATGGACTTATGATCCAAGCGTAAATCACAATCTTCCTTGCGGCCTACGACCGTAAGATCTCGTGATAATTCGATAGCGTTACCGCCTTCCAGAGGCACTAATCGAAATCGCATGGTTAATATTTACCTAGTCATTGGAAAAGGACTACCTAAAATAATTCTTTATTGAATTGAATACCACACCTACCCTTTAATTTAACCAATAAACTATTTAAAGCATAAACTTATAATCGTTAAGTTCGTTAGAAATGTATTATTTATCCCTATCTGCAATAGTTTTGGTCACAAGTTTGGTCATGAAATCATAGTTTTGCCCTTAAATCTTCCTGCATGAAATTAGAAACCCATGTGCTAAAACCTTTTTAACTAGGCTGGGTGATTCGCCTGCTACCCACGATGGATCGCCTAGCGATAGTGTTTCGACTATTTTAAAATTGGTTTGTTTAAGCAGGCTGGCAATTTCTTGCCATGTGAATAAGTGTAAGGTTAAGCCACAAATACCTTGGTGAATGGGCAGCAATCTGTTGCCAAAATGTTTTGATCGTCTTAACCTTCGGCTAAAATCCAGCGCCAACCATTTGTACCCTTGAAAGCCTTGGGCTGCTGACCATAAGTTATGCACATGGAGAATAAATCGCCCTCCAGGTTTTAATACGCGGTGGATCTCATTGAGCATTGCGATCCGATGTTGTTCATCCAATAGCATGCCAAAACTACTGAAAAGGCATGAAGAATAATCAATGGCGTTGGGGCAAAGGAAGGAAAGATCAATCATATTTGATCGAAGGAATAAATGTGATCCATTGATTTCTTTATTACTGGCTTGCAAAAGCATTGGGCCTGATAAGTCGACCCCCAAAACCTTATGGCTCTTTTTGGTTAAAAAGTCTGTAACTCTTCCAGTTCCACAGCCAAGGTCAAGGATAATACCAGCTTTAGTAAAATGCTTTTCGAGAAAACATAGATCCTGTTGGAAAGCTGGGTTGTCTTTTAATGAGGAATCATAGTTCGCAGCAACATACTGATTTGATATGTATTCCCATTGGGTTTTGCTGACACCCTCAGGCATGAGCCAATCTGGCGGTGAAGAAGAATTAAAGCTCATGCCTGCTGTGCCTGACAAAGGTAAGAGTTAGTTTCCGATGTTTTTCAAGGCTGCGGAAGCTGCTTCCTTGAAAGATTTATCCCTTTGTTTTTTATCTTCGACGATTGACTTGAGGGATTCTTTTGCTTGCTTGGCTTCCGAACCGATTTTTCCTAGCGCAACAGCGGAAGCGAAACGAAGGTCATCATCTTTTAAGGTTTCCATGAGATCGGGGACTGCAGATTTTCCATCTTTGCCTAAGGAACCAATTGCATCAATTGCTTTTTCGCGGATGTTGGTAGGTTTAGATTTGTCTATGAATGCAGAATGTAGGACAGAGAAACTAGAAGATCCAATTTTACCAAGAGAAATTGCAGCTGCGTTTTGATTCTCTTTTTTCTCTTCTATGTTGTTTAGTAAAGCTGCAAGTGCAGGGATTGCATCTTTGTTTTGAGTTTTTAAATTTCCGAGTGATTGGGCTGAAAATCTTCTTACAAAAGTATCTTTGTCTTGAAGTCCATTTATTAAAGCAGAAGTGGTTTTTGAATCGTCTTCACCGCTCTCACCCAATGTTTTTGCTGCAGCTCTGCGTATTTCCGGATCCTTATTTTTCATTTGCAGAATAAGTTTATTCGTGTCTTCTGCGCTGATAAATGTGCAAATGCATGCACCAAAAAAAAATGCTGAAAGGAAATGTCTCATCTGCGTTCTCCGTTAAGGTTGGTCATCACACTTCTATGATATCTTCTTGCTTGATGAGACTCAACTTAATGTTGTTTATGATTGCAGAATTGATTGTTGGTGTTGACAAGTGGCGTTCAAATTGTGACTAATATACAAATGGAGTTGATTGTTCAAGAAGGAAACTCTTGTATTTTAAGAAGTTATCGTTATGATCGCTCCATGTTGTGCCTTACTTTTGCAGCTGAAAATAACAGGTGTTATATTTCTTGGGTTTAAAGTTATAGGCAAGATTTCAGAGTTCTTTTGGAGGTTATAAGGTTTATGAGTGAATCCGATGTGCGAGCCGAGGTGGCACCCGTTCCATTCGCCGATCAATTCGGGGGTGGCGATAGCGAAGAACCTCCCGGTAAGCCGAAGCGTCATCCCATTTGGCGCGATGTTCCGGATCACCAATGGAACGACTGGCGTTGGCAATCTCAAAATGCCATACGATCAGTTAGGCAACTCAAAGGTTTAATAGCCTTTAGCCCCGAGGAAATGGAAGCCATAGGGTCATTGGAAACTGAGTATAAAACTGCAATTCCACCTTATTACTTTTCATTGATTAATCCTGAAGACCATGATGACCCGATTAGGCTTCAGTCTATACCCTCACCATTGGAACTTACTAACCCCTCTGGTTATGAATTGTCCGATCCTTTGGAAGAAGACAAGGATTCCCCCGTTCCAGGTTTGACTCACCGTTATCCTGATAGGGCTTTGCTTGTTACGACACATGTTTGCTCTATGTATTGCAGATTTTGTACCCGCAAGCGAGCTACCATGGTTCGTGGTGGCTGGGATTCGGTCAGCCGTAATGATGAACGTATGGTAGAATATGTTCGTGATCATTCTGAAATTCGAGATGTTATTGTTTCCGGTGGGGATCCTCTGACCCTTCCGATTACAAAACTTAAGTTCTTTCTCGAAAATCTTGCTGCTATCCCCCATGTTGATGTAATTCGTATTGGAACTCGCGTTCCCGTCACTTTGCCTCAGCGGTTGTTTGATCAGTCATTGATTGATCTTTTAGCCTCTGTTGGGAAAGTTTGGATTCAAACTCACTTTAATCATCCTAACGAGATATCTGCAGAATCTGCAAAGGTTTGCATGTCTTTGTTGAAGGCTGGGATTCCTGTGAATAATCACACGGTCCTTCTTAAAGGGGTTAATGATTCCCTTGATACCATGCGTAAGTTGATGCGAGGTTTGCTTCGTATTAAAGTGCGACCTTACTATATTTTTCATTGCGATCCTGTTATTGGTGCTGGGCATTTCCGCACCTCTATCTGGAAGGGCATGGAAATCATGGAAGGTCTTCGTGGTCATATGTCTGGCTTGGGTATTCCTACTTATGTAGTGGATAGCCCACACGGTGGCGGTAAAATTCCCGTGATGCCAAATTATGTGATCTCGGCTTCTGATGATGCTGTTGTGCTTCGCAACTATGAAGGCATGCTTGTTCGTTACCAAGCCGAGGATAAAACCTTGCAAAGTAATGACCAAGGCAGAACTCGAGGTGTTAGTTCGCTTCTTCAGGGCAGTAAATCAGCTTTAATCCCTGAAAACGCTGAACGAATGATTCGCCGTCAAATGAACCTTGCTACTGTTTCTGCTGAAGAAGCTTCTTCTGGTTGCTCTTCAAATGATAACGGCTCATCTGAAAATGATAATGGTTCATCTGAAAACGAAACTGTGCCTAATTCTTTAATAGAGTTGGGTATTAAAAAGAAAGTTGCTCCTGGAAGGAAGGCCCGCTAGGGGTATTTAAGTTAATTTAAAGCCGCCAGGTTGTATACTTGGCGGCTTTATTTTGTTGTTAGGGAGTATTATGAAAATAGGGATTGTTTGCAACTTAAAATCAGGCGTAAAACATACGCATACTGATGATTTCGAAGAAGAATTTGATTCACCAGAAACAATGCATGCAATCGGGGCGGTTCTAGCCTCAAAAAATCATCAAATTGTATATTTTGCTGAGTCTCCCGATTTGCCAGCGGCCCTCGTTAATGATCGTCCTGATTTTGTCTTTAATTTTGCTGAAGGGCGTGGCGCAAGCAGGGCCAGAGAAGCGCGGGTTCCGGCGCTATTGGAAATTCTTGGTATTCCTTATTCTGGTTCAGATCCTTTTACACTTTGTGTCGGGTTGGATAAGGATGTAGCTAAAAAGATTGTAGGGGATGCAGGAGTAAAAGTTCCAAAGGGGGCCGTTTTTACCTCTGATAGCTTTGATTTGGGTTCTATTCCAATTGATTTTGCATTCCCGGTTGTTGTCAAACCTGCTTGGGAAGGCTCTAGCAAAGGAATACGGGATTCCGCTGTTGCCAAAACACAAGAGCAACTTCGGGCCTTATTAAATGAAGCCTTGAAGGGATATGACCAACCAGTAATCGTTGAAGAATATTTGCCAGGATGTGAAATCACAGTTGGATTAATTGGTAATGGCAATGAACTCAATGTGATAGGAGCAATGGAAATCGTTCCGAAAATTAAGGACGAATTTTTCATTTATAGTTTGGACGTAAAGAGGAATTATTTAACTAGGGTTGATTACTGCGTGCCGCCAAAAATTCCAACTGAGACTCTTGGTGTTTTATTTAGTAGCGCTATTAAAGCATTTAAAGCTCTAGGTTGCAAAGATTTTGCAAGAATTGATTTTCGCTTAAACTCCAGTAATCACCCTGTTTTTATCGAAGCAAATCCTCTACCAGGGCTTAATCCGGTAACCAGCGATTTTGGTTTGATTGCCAAGGGTATGGGTTGGTCCTACGAGAATTTGATCCTGGCTGTTTTTGAAGCGGCTACGAAAAGGCTGGGTCTCTAGTTTTTATACCCTGCTTTTTTCTTTTACATATTCTTTCAAACTTATACACTTTCTTTATGAATGAAATCCCACCTATTAATGTTGTTCCTCCGCAATCACCATTCAAAGTGATGATACTTCATAACATCCCTGTTTTGCCTTTAGATCATCCTGATGCTGATTCTGAACATGAAGTTATCGAAACGGTTGAAATTATTGAAAACGCACTTGCGGAGCAAGGCGTACGATTTGAAAGATTTGGCCTTGCTAGGGATTTGGCCCCATTGATCCAAAGGTTAAATTCTGATCCGCCTGATATTGTTTTTAATATGTTTGAAGGATTTGCAGATTTTACTGAAACAGAAGTGCACCTCGCGGGCCTTCTTGAATGGATGAAAA
>JAPLNF010000340.1:46071-49619 GCA_026692965.1 Planctomycetota bacterium | reverse complement strand
TGAAAATTCCATTCACAGGTTCCAAATCGCAAGCACTTGCTGTTGGTAGAAACAAAGCCCTTGCTAAAGCAGTGCTGCAATCTTATGGCGTATGCACTCCAGGCTTTTTTTGGGTTAACGATGAGAATGTTCCAGAAAACAATTTAGGTTGGCCTGTTATTGTTAAGCCTGCAACCCAGGATGCCAGCATCGGAGTTGATCAAGGTAGTGTGGTTACAAGTCAAAATGATCTCGTGGAGCGGGTTAAGTTATTGCTGAAAAATTATGGCCCCCCCGTTTTAGTAGAGCAGTTTATTGATGGTAGGGAACTTACTGCTGCTGTAATTGAAGACCCCGAGATTATTATTCTAGCACCTTCTGAAATTCACTTTACCATTCGAAATAAAGGCCTTTGGCCTATTATCTCTTATGATGCCAAATGGAAGCCTGAATCCCTTGAATTTGAGGGTACCCCCTATGAGTATCCCGCTAAGCTTACTCCGGAATTAATGGTGAAGGTAAAAGATACCGTAAAACGCGCTTACCTTGCTCTTGGTATTCGTGATTACGGAAGAATAGATATGCGGGTATCTTCTGATGATACCGTCTATGTGATTGAGGTTAATCCAAATCCCGACCTTCATATTGTTACCGGATTGGCGATTAGTCTTGATTCTGCCAACCAGACATATGGAGTTTTTCTCGAAAATCTTGTAACTCGTGCTTGGAAGCGTGGGCCCTGATTATGTTTTTTTATTGCTCATAGAAATATGAGGTTGGGTCTTTCATAGAAGCTTTGATAAAGCCATTTTTTCTTTCAGCACATTTATTGCATTTGCCACAATGAATCCCATTTGTTGGATAGATGCAGGAAAAAGTGTATTCCAAAGGCGCTTTCCGACCTAATTTTAAAACATCGGTCTTATGCATTCCCGCATAGGGCCTTAGTAATTTTACATTTCCGGAAACCGATTGATTAACAGTCTGTTCCATGGCAAGAAAAAAGCTATCAGTTGCATCGGGGAAGGGATTGGATTCTAAAACTGCTAATGAAAGACTCTTAACTTGATTAAGATTGCACCATAAAAGCGACTTTGCCGTCAAAAGAACATTTCGCCCTGGCAAAAAAACAGCTTCATCAGGGGATTCTGTATCCGGAACATTAATTCCAGTCAGGCTCCAGTGATCTTTGTACAAATCACTAACGGGAATATCGAGAACAATTAATTCCCCTAAGTTTGGGGATTCAATAGCCGTAATGAATTTTCTCAGGTACTGTAATTCAGTTTTTTCCCAATATAGCCCACATTGGATAAATATTGGCCATACCTTAGGGAATTTATGGTTTACCATATCTGCCAATAATATTGCACTATCCAGACCACCACTTACTAAAACAGCAGTTGGAAAATTAATAAGTTCTTTGCTAATGAACGAATTCATAAAATACCCTCGTAGGATTTTGAAGCTATAATACTTTAGGACCTGCTTAAATATTTTAGTGGGTGCTTCAATTGCCTATGTACTATGGTATGTTAGTGGTGATAGTGGTTTTCTACCAATATTTTTTGATAAATAGATGATGGGGTTTGAAATGAAATGCTTAATAGAATTTGAACCGATATTAAAGAAGTCGGAATCTCTATCCCCCTATACATTCTCTGGTTTAGCTGGGGTTTGCGAGTACCTAGCGGAACCGCGCAGTAAAGAAGAGTTGGCTGCGCTTTTTAAAGTTTGCCAGACTAATAAAATCCCATTTAAAATTTTAGGTAATGGATGTAACCTTCTTGTAAGAAGTGCCGTGGTTTCTGGTGTAGTTGTCAAATTGACGAATCCTGTATTTTGTGGGTTTGAAAATCTAGGAAACACTGTTCGGATGGGGGCAGGTGCTTCAATTTTTGCAGCAATATCATTTTGCTCACAAAACAACATGGCTGGTTTTGAAACACTGATTGGTATACCAGGTACAATTGGCGGTGCTTTGCTTTCAAATACTAGTGATAAATCTGGACCTATTTCAAGGTTTGTCCGAAAAATTGAAGTGCTAGATTCACTTGGTAATCTTCAAATTCGGGATAAAGAAGAGGTTTCGTTTAGTGATAAAGGAAACGATCTCAGAGATTTGGTGATTCTTAGTGTTGAATTTGCTTTTGAACATGACAGGACTGAATCCATTGTCAAACGATTGAGAAAAGCTTGGATCAGTAGAAAAATCCAGTTGCCACTTGGCGTCCCTTATGCTGGTAAAATATTTAAAAATCCTAGGGGTCTTACTGCTGCGTCATTGATGGAGCAGGGGGGATTTCAAAAAGCCAGGGTTGGAGGCGCAGAGATTTGTGATCGTGATTCAAATTATATTGTTATCCACCCTCATGCCGTCGTTGAAGATGTTTTAAGATTAATTGAGCAAATTAAACAAGGGATTCGCGAAAGATTCAATGTGGATCTGGAACTTGAAATCGCTATCTGGTAATTAAGTTGTAAGTGGATAATATTGTGAAAAAAATAGTCTTCTCTTGGTTGGGTTTTTGCTTTGTAATCGTTATATCATTCGTCTCGTGTGGTGTTTTAATTCATTTTCTATCTAAAGCCGATTACTCTTTTAATCGGTTAATTTCTTCTCGTCATAATTCTTTACAGTTATTTGCAAATATTGATTGCTCTTTCCCGCCTGTGTTGTCGAAAGAAGAATTTCTTAGTGAAGTTCGTTATCTTGGAAATTTAAAAGAAGAATATGATTTATTAGAAGAAGGTATATTGGCGCGGATTTTTAACGCGTTCCAAATCCACCCTTGGGTGGCAAAAGTTATTGATATACAAAGGGAAGGGCCGAAAAAATTAAAGGTTACCTTGGAGTTTCGGACCCCAGCATTGGTAGTTCCCATCGCCCCGATTAAAGATCAAATTGATGCAACGGAAAAATTTAGAGTGGTGGATGTTAATGGCGTTATTTTACCCAAAAATGCACTTCAAGTTGGATTACCTGTTCTCTCAATACCATTACCTTTCCCTACCGATAAAGCTGGGGTTCAGTGGAAAAATGAGCAGATTATTTCCTGTACCAAAATGCTTGGTTGTTTTTCAGGGGTTACATTCCCTAGTGGATGTTTGATCGAAGTTAAGGATGATATTGTTGTGATTTTTTCCGAAATAGGACCTTTTAAAATTGTATGGGGCCCTTTATCCAAGGATGAACTAATAGCCAATCAGGAAATTGATGAAAGGAAAACTATTTTTAAAACAAAATATTCCGCTTGGACACAAACTGACATGAAAGATGGTTTCACTATAAGTTTTTCAAATCCAATTCAAAAATAGTTTTAAGATTCAAGAAAAGGGATTAGGAGACGAGACCAAGTTTCAAAAGATTCTTCCTCCTCTTTGATTTTGCTGATAATTGAGAATTTACAATCTGTCAGATTAAGTTCTTTTGAATCTAAGTCTGAGGTTTCTAATTGGTATAAGTGTACGATTCCCAGATGAACTTTTCCCACTTCGTTGGAATCATCATTAATAAAACCTAAAAGTTTAATGTTGTTGGATGGTTCGATTCCAACTTCTTCTTTAAG
>JAPLNF010000340.1:1135-45994 GCA_026692965.1 Planctomycetota bacterium | reverse complement strand
TCTTTCTCAATGTGACCACCGACACCAAGCGAGCGGAGCATTCTAAGTCTTGTTTCTGAACTAGCTTTGCCCCGTTGGTAGCTGAAAAATCCTTTTGGGCTTTGAAAAACCACATAGGGGATTAATTGTTTGTAGTTAGGGTCGTTTTCAGCTAGATCTCTTTGCATGTATAAGAGTTGCGGGTTTTCTAGAAGTGATTTAACCAAGGATTCAGATGCAGGGTTAAATCCTTGTTTTAAAAGTGGTTCAGGAATATGTTTTCTTGCAATTACTAAAATGCTGGCTTTGCTCATAATGCTGTCTTCCTGATATTTAAAATCGGGGTATTACTTTTATATATTATTCAGAAATTCAATTTAGTCAGCTCATTATGATTTGGGAAGGAATTAGTTTTGGTATTTTTGTTTAAGTAATGGTAAATAGTGCTGAAAAGTTTATTCTAAAGTTAGGTTTAAACATGTGGGTTTTTCTTTTTAGCAGATTAAGTCATGCAACATTTCAAATGTAATAAACATATCGCTTCAAGATATCTTCATAATAAAGATTCGCGGCGGCTTTTAAAAGAAAGAATCATTGATAGCATTGTTTTTTATTCGGTACTATTTGGTTTAATTCTGGTCCCGATATTTAATCATGGGTGCCATTCAAGCCCGCATACAGATGATGAACTTTGTTACGAAACGTTTGAGGTTAAAAACAAAGTGGGATTAAATGAAAAAGCCCGACCAGATAAGTCGGGCTTAGAGTTTATTAAGTAATTCTTAAAGCTTTGGCACATCCATTGGCAAGGGATTGGTGTAAAGATCGAGTGCTGTTATTTTTAGTGTGGTAATTGCTTTTTGAATCTTTGCTATATTTGGGTCATCCCGTGATTCAAACCCTCCAACAGTAACAATGCTGCTAGTTCGAGTATGCAAAACATAGGCATCGAATTCTAATTTTCTTAAAACACGGGCTGTCTCATGAGCTTGTAAAGCTGCTGCACCTAACATATCGCCTTGCCTGCTGCCAAATAGTTTATCCATAAAAGATGTGGTTACGGCTTTGGTTGATTGAAGAATAGCGGAGCCGTTATACTCTTTTACTACCAAAGTGACTGATTTTGAGTTTTTTAAAAGGCTGTATTGTTCGTCTGCATTTAGTGTTTTTAATACTGGATCAGGTTTGTTATTTGCAATAGTTTGATTTGGCACAAGAGGATTTCGTACAACAAAAGCTCGTGAAAACGGATTTACTCTTTCTCTTCGAATTTCAGCACCTTTTTTGTCTGCGGTTGGAACATAAATATTAATTACATCAGAAGTTTCTTTCCCGTTTTCTAGTTTCAAATCAGGGGGAGCAAGCTTTTTTACTTTCTCAAGATTTTTACGGGCATCTTCAATATCTTTGTACCCACCGACTAATACTGCACATTGCTCAGAAACCCTTGTGAATTTCATCGGCTGCCTTAATTCAGGGCTCATTTTTTGTCGTCTTTCGAAATCTGCGATTTGTTTTTTCTTTTCTTCTTCCCCGTAATTAAAAATGTACCCTTTGAGATTGTCCCTTGTTCTTAATATTTCTGAAATTTGTTTTGATAGTTCTGGTGCATCAACTCCTGAATAACTGGCGCAGCATATTAGCCATGTGCCTGCTTCTACCGTTAATGGATAGGGGTTTTTTGAAGCTGAAGTGTTTGCAATACTAGAAACTACAAAGATACACGCACTTAAAATTACGGATGCAAAAAGACGCATCTTGACCTCCATTTAATCAACCAAAACCTTGTGCTCGGCTTTTCCGAACCACAACTTTAGTAATTAGATGAGAGTCTCATAACAAATAAAAATAAATTAGTCCAGAGGCCAATTGCTTCCCAAGGCCTTCATTTGCTCTAATTTTATTTCCCCAATAGCCTGTTTACCCAATTTTAACATGCTGTCGAGTTGTTTTTGGTCAAATACGGATTCTTCGCCACTTGCTTGAATTTCTATAAACTTCCCGCTACCTGTCATTACAAGGTTGCTATCAACTTCAGCGCCAGAATCTTCTTCATAGCATAGGTCGAGTAATACCTTGTCATCCACAATACCCATACTAATGGCAGCAATGCTGTCTTTTAAAATTTCGTGAATAGGTGCAAGTGGTTTATCGGAGTGTTTCTTTTCAAGTGAGCGCAAAGCATCGACAAGAGCAACAAATGCGCCATTAATGCTTGCTGTTCTGGTTCCGCCATCTGCATCTAAAACATCACAATCAATCCAAAGGGTACGCTCGCCTAGTTTTTCCAAATTTACAATTGCGCGTAAACTTCGACCGATCAGTCTTTGAATTTCGACGCTACGGCCATCAACTTTCCCTGATCGATCTCTGGATTTCCGACTTCCCGTACTTCCCGGAAGCATTGAATATTCTGCAGATAGCCATCCTTTTCCTTTACCCAATAAAAAAGGTGGAACTGATTGATCAATAGTGCAGGTGCAAAGAACGGTTGTTTTGCCGCTGGAAACCAAAACGCTTCCAGGGGCTTGCTTGGTGAAATTTCGTTTGAAACGCAAGGGCCTTAATTCATTCGCTTTTCTTCCATCAATTCGCATGTTGCTAATCCTAATCTGTGTAAGTTATTTTTTTGAACTAAGAATCATATCGAGTAAAATTGCTTTTTGGGCATGCATCCTGTTTCCTGCTTGTTCGAATACAATGCTTCCATCGCCATCAATTACTGAGTCTGTAACTTCTTCGCCCCTGTGTGCAGGAAGACAATGCATAAACTTGCAATGCTTTGGTGCTTTGCTCATCAAACGATCATTAATTTGGAAGTCTTTGAATTTCTTGATTCGTTTTTCGTTTTCGTTTTCCTGTCCCATGCTGGTCCAAACATCTGTGTAAATGATATCTGCATTTTTGAGGCTGTTCACTGAATCTGAGGATTGAATTAAGACCGCTTTTGGAAATCGCTTGGAAAACAAATCTAAAAACTCTTTGTCAAAGTGGTAAAGCTTGGGACCTGTAAGAATAAAGTGGTAACCAACCAATGCGCAAGCGATTGCAAGGGATCTTGAAACATTGTTACCATCCCCAATAAAAACAACTGTTTTTCCAGGTTTTGGCCCAAACGATTCGCGGATTGTCAGGATATCTGCAATTGACTGGCAGGGATGAAATTGATCACTTAGGCCATTGATCACGGGGACCGAACAGTTTTTTGCAAATTCGACAATCGTATCGTGTGAAAAAGTTCGTAGTACAACTGTGTCAACATAATGACTGATGGTGCGGGCAAAATCTGCAACAGTTTCGCGGACGCCTATCTTACCATCTGCAGTGCCAAGAAATATTGAATTTCCACCCATTTGCATCATCGCAGCTTCAAAACTAACTCTGGTTCGGAGTGACGGCTTTTCAAAGATAAGGCCTAAAACCTTTCTGGGTAAGAGATCTGGCCTTTTTCCTTTTACCCAGTCTGCTTTGATCTTTTCAGCTAATTCGAGAAGTTTAACAAATTCCGATTCGTTGTATTCAAGTAATGAAAGTAAATGCTTCATGTTCGTTACCATTAATAATTTTGATTAACTGCTAGGATTGTGCAGCAATAAAATGTTATCCAAGAATGATTTTTTCAAGTATGTCGCAACCCTCATCAATCTCAGCATCAGTAATGTTGAGCGCCGGTAACAAACGAATTACCGTGTTGTGGGTGCAGTTTATGAGTAATTTTTGTTCCAAACATTTTTGGACGAGGTGGGTGGCATCTTCCGAAAGCTCAAGCCCAATCATGGCACCAGATATCCTGATGTCAGTTATCAGTGAGCATTTTTCTTTCCAAGATTCGAATTTGCTTTTAAACCGATTTCCAATCACAACGGCTCTTTCAAGTAGGTTTTCTTTTTCAATTGTTTCAATCGTTGCTAGGGCCGCTACACAGGCGATTGGGTTGCCACCGAATGTTGCAGCATGAGTTCCTGGTTTAAGCTTTGCTGCGAATTCTTCTCGGGCTATTAACCCACCACATGCAACACCCCCCGCCAAAGCTTTCGCCAACGAAACGCAATCAGGGATAACATTCCAGTTTTGGTGTGAAAACCACTTTCCTGTTCTTCCCGTCCCTGTTTGTACTTCGTCGAATATTAACATTAATTTGTTTTCATCACATATCTTGCGCAAGCCTTCAAGGTAACCTGCGGGCGGTAGGTTGATCCCACCTTCACCCTGTATTGGTTCAACCATGATGGCGCAGGTTTCTGAATCAATGGCCAGGCGAGTTGCTTCTAAGTCGCCAAATGGGACATAAGAAAATCCCGGTAGCATCGGTTCGAGACCTTGATGGTATTTTGGTTGCCCGGTGGCACTGAGTGCAGCAAAAGTTCTGCCATGGAAACTGTTCAAAGCAGTAATGATTTTATATTTTCCTGGGCCGCCATTCAGTCGCGCCATTTTAATAGCTGCTTCATTAGCTTCAGTTCCGCTATTACAGAAAAAGCACTGTCCACCCCAACCAGTTCTAGTGGCGAGTGCTTCCGCAAGCATACCTTGAGGTTCTGTGTACCATGAATTTGGAACATGAATGAGTTTGCCAACTTGGTTTTTTACTGCTTCAACGACTAAGGGCGGGCAATGGCCAAGCAATCCACATCCCCAGCCTGGAAATAAATCTAGGTACACATTTCCTTCGTCGTCCCAAACTCTGGAACCTTCGCCGCGAACCAAGCAAACAGGAAACTTTTTGTAATTTGCAATTACATTCTTGTTGTAAATGTTCAACAAGTTGGAATTCATAGTAATCCTTTTCTTTAAATGTTAATTCAACACTAATTAAGTGTGATCTCAGTACCGGTGCCTTGTTTGGTAAATATTTCAAGTAATAATGAATGCTTTTGCCTGCCATCGATCATGTGGGTTTTACCAACACCTTTTTGCAAACTATCAAGGCAAGCTTCAACTTTTGGGATCATGCCGGAATCAATTATCCCTTGCTTGATTAATTCTTGGCAGTCTTTTTGATTAAGACTGGTAATCAAAGATGAAGGGTCTTTGCGATCCCGAAGTATTCCTGGGGTATCAGAAAGAAAAACAAGTTTTTCAGCTTTTAAACTCATTGCAACAGCGCAAGCCGCAGTGTCAGCATTCACGTTGAGCCATGAGTTTTTATCATCAATTGCCAGCGAGGGAATGACAGGAATCACCCCGGCGCTTATAAAATCTGAAATAAGATTGTTGTCAACTTTGTCTACTATTCCAACATGCCCAAGATCTGTAAAGCCGTTTTCAGTAGGTAACAACCATTTTTTTCCCCACAGTACCTGCATTGCCCCGGTATGAAGAGGGATAGCTCGGCCCCCAAGATTTCTGATTCGTCTAACTATATCAGCATTGGTATCATTGGTGAGAACATCTTTAACAATAGCAAGAGTATCATCATCAGTAATTCTACGACCTGCAATTTTTTTTGGTTGAAGCCCTTGCTTGGCCATAGCTTGGTCGATTGCTTTGCCCCCACCATGAACTAAAACTGGGAACATGCCAGCCGTTTCCATTAGAACCAAGTCTGCCAGAGTGCTGGTTAGGCAGCTTGAATCATCCATGATGCTTCCGCCTAATTTAACCACCACAATTTTTTTTCTAAAGGCTCTGAAATAATCCAGTGCCTCTACCAATGCCTCAGCTTTATGTAGTGCATTCATTTTTATTAAACCTAAGTAATAAATGGTAATAATAGGGCTGATTTCTAAGATGTCAACACTTCTAAGGGTTAATTGTCATTTGTTTGAAAATTTGATGTGGAATAAAAATATTAAATGGTATAATCGGCTAGTGTTTCCTAATTTCATTTGGAGAATGTTATGAAAAATCTTGTTTTTACTGCATTTGCGTTATTGTGTTTCGTCGGATTAGTTTCTGCTGCCGATAAACCTGCTAAAGAAGTCACCCTTAAGGGTGAAATTAATTGCTCTAAGTGTGCCTTAAATGAAACTGCAGATTGTGGCCATGCCATAAAGGTTTCAGAAAAAGGCAAAGTAGTGATTTATTACTTTAAAGATAATGGCAAAGCAGAATCTTACCATGATACGGTTTGCAATGGGCCTGCTAAAGGTTCCGTAAAAGGCGTTGTGCTTGAAAAAGATGGTAAGAAGTGGATTGTTCCAGCAAAAGATGGCGTTAAGTACGACTGATTTTCATGTTCTTATGTATAAATTTGCCGTGATTGGTTCTCCAGTCGCGGCTTTTTTGTTGGTTACCCTGCTACAATAATTTTGTATTATGTCTTGGTCTATACATGGAGGAGATGGCCGAATGAAAGTGATTCTTGCAAATCCAAGAGGTTTCTGCGCTGGCGTTAACATGGCTATCGAAAGCCTAGAAAAAGCTTTGGCAAAATTTGGCTCGCCTCTTTATGTTTATCATGAAATTGTTCATAATAGGCCCGTCGTCGACCGCTTCAGTAAAAAAGGCGTCGTCTTCGTTGATAAAATTGATGATATTCCTGAAGGCTCAACTGTTTTATACAGTGCGCATGGTGTCTCCCCGACTATCAGGTTGGATTCTCAAAAACGAAATCTTCTCGCGATTGATGCTACTTGCCCGCTTGTGACCAAGGTTCATAAAGAAGCGGTAAAATTTGCAAGTGAGGGCTATACCATTATTTTGATTGGCCATGAGGGGCACGACGAAGTACTGGGAACGATGGGTGAAGCTCCTGGAAGTATTGTTTTGGTGGAAGATGTTCAAAGTGCAAACAATTTGGTTCTACCTAAAGATACCAAGGTTGCGTTTTTGACTCAAACAACTTTAAGCGTTGATGAAGCCCAGGTTATTATTCAGGTATTGAAGAAAAAATTTCCAAATATCATAGGGCCATCTAAGGATGATATTTGTTATGCAACTCAGAATAGACAGGAAGCAGTCAAGGAGCTTGTTCCTGAAGTTGATCTTGTTTTAGTTCTTGGAAGTCAAAACAGCTCAAATAGTATGCGTCTTTCAGAACTTGCAATAAGCTTAGGTAAACCTGCTTATTTGATTGATTCTGTCAAAGAGATTAATCCCGAATGGCTGATTAATACTGAAATTGTTTTAATTACTGCAGGAGCCAGTGCCCCAGAAGATGTTGTTGAAGAATGTGTTGAATGGCTCAGAATTAATTATAACGCCTATGTTGAAAACAGAATCATCCGGGAAGAAAATGTCCAATTTCCTTTGCCTAGAGAGTTAAGAGTTATTTCCAATTCTGTTTCGTGATTTATAGGAACCAATTTTGGATAACTTCATCAAGTATCTTGTAGATTCAAGACTGCCAATTCTTCCTGTGAAAAAAGATTTCAAGATAGGATGTATCGGTTCTGGTTTTATAATGAAAGATTGCCAGATCCCGGCTTATATAAGTGCGGGATTTCATGTTTCTTGTATTGCTTCAAGATCTAAAGATAAAGCCAGAGAGGTGGCTTTAGATCATAATATCCCCGTCGTGTTTGATTCAATTGATGAAATGCTTGAGCATGGTGACTTTGATATTTTAGATATTGCGGTTCCGCCGGAAGCTCAACCAGAAATTATAATGAAGGCTCTTGAGCAATCTAAAAAATTGCGGGGAATTTTAGCCCAGAAGCCTCTTGCAATGGATTTGCTTATTGCAAAAAAATTAGTTAACGCGTGCAAACAAAAATCGGTCATTCTTGCAGTCAATCAAAATATGCGTTTTGATCAATCAGTAAGGGTTGCTAAATCTCTTTTAAATTCAGGGAAACTTGGCGATATTGTTCTAGCTACCATTGAAATGCGAGCTATTCCACATTGGATGCCTTGGGCCCAAGGTTTAAAATCGCTTTCAACTTTTATCATGAGCATTCACCATTTGGATACTTTTCGCTATTGGTTGGGGAACCCAAACCGCGTTTTCGCTAGTACCACCAAAGACCCAAGAACTAAATTTTCGCATACGGATGGCGTTATTTTATACATCCTCGAATATGATTCCGGAGCACGCGCGTCTTCTTGGGATGATGTTTGGGCGGGGCCTGCCAAGGAAGGTGCGGGAGAAGATATTTATATTCGGTGGCGCATTGAAGGTACTCTTGGCATGGCAAAAGGTACTATCGGTTGGCCTAAATATCCCGAAAAAATTCCAAGTACTTTAGAGTTCACTACTGTTGGTGATAATGGTAAATGGCATTCCCCAACATGGAGCGAAGTTTGGTTTCCCGATGCTTTTGTTGGCACAATGGCTCAATTATTGCGTGCGGTTGAATTAGGGATCGAACCCGAAATTAGTGGTGATGATAACCTGTTAACTATTGCACTGTGCGAAGCGGTTTTGATTTCAGCTTCAACGCACCAAGCAATAAACCCTAGCGATTTGATTGAATCAAATTAATGGAATCTGGGTGAGAGCGAATAGTTTGTATAATTCCTGAGGCCTTATTTAAAGTTTCAAGGTATTCATCGTTAGGATTCGAATCTGCAACAATCCCGCCTCCTGCTCCAAATTGCAGCCATTTTTGTGATGAAAATATACTTCGTATTAAAATGTTTGTATCCATGGATCCGTCAAAACCAAGATACCCTGCGCTACCACAATAAATTCCGCGTGGTGATGTTTCTAATTCGGATATTATTTCCATCGATCGTATCTTCGGGGCTCCTGTAACAGATCCTCCCGGAAAACATGAAAGCAATAAATCTAAGGCATCATGCTCTGGCTTTAGGTTACCTGTAACTTTGGAAACTAAATGGTGCACATTGGAGAAACTTTCAAGTTTGCAAAGCTCTTCAACTTGAATGCTTCCGAATGAGCAAACTCGCCCCAGATCATTTCTGAGTAAATCTACAATCATTACATTTTCAGCTCTATCTTTTGGGCTATTTAGAAGCGAATTCGCCAGATCGATATCTTCTTTTTCTGTTTTTCCTCTGGGCCTCGTTCCTTTAATTGGACTTGTTATTACTTTGTTGTTTTGGAGGGTTAGAAATCTTTCAGGAGATGCGCTTAAAATATTGCCCATCGAAGTATTTAGATAGCATGAAAATGGGGCAGGGGATGTTTTTGAAAGTAATTCGTAAAGCAATCGGTCATCACAAAATTTTGGATGCCAGAACCTTTGTGACAAATTGATCTGAAAAGAATCTCCTGCATTGATGTATTCAATACTTTTTTCAACGCTTTTCATGTAGTCAATCGCGGAATTATCACAATAAAAATGCTCGTCTTTAAATAACCTGAATAAATTTTCAGGAGTTTTATAGCTTAATTCTTCTTGTGTCAAGTTTGTCAGATGGTTTTTGGTGGGAGTTTCAAGCAATTTAATAACCATATCGGCGCGATTTTTAGCGCGAAGGTTTTGTAAATTTTCAGTCGCTTCAGGGAAACCAGTTGAAACCAGCCAGACTTCGTCTTTTCGTAAATCAAATGATAGAACCCAGTCGTAAAATCCTATTGATAAGTCAGGCGATGGGATAAAAGCTTTGCTATCCGAAGGTAACTTTTCTATTTGTTTCGATAATCCATAGCCAAATAGCCCTGCGATCCCGCCTTGAAATGGAGGGACTCCGTCCGTTGGTTTAATTTTCCAACGGCTATACTCGCTTCTTAAAGTTTTTAATATATCGCTTGGTTGGTGTTGGTTTGTGTCCGCTTGCTTTTCTAATACTTTAAAAGGATCTGCAGTTAAAAAAGCATAATCACTGCCACTGGCGTTGCCTTCAAGGAACAATAATCCGGGTAGATTTTGCAATCTTAAAAAAGCCTCACTTTGGCTTATTTTCATACTTATTTTTTTGATGTACGGTGTTATCACAATTCAATCTTTTCTTAGGTCGCAAAGTTCTTATTCTGTTTTTTTATCTACCATCGGATTACGATGGATCGTCTCTTCTTTTGTTAAGAAACCCCACTGTAATTCCTGATCCTGAGTGTAATTTTTTCCCAGTGTAATAGCTGTCATCGCTTTACATAGTTCAAATCCTAAATAAAAGGAATGAGATTCATCAATTTCTTCTGTTTTTTTTACGTCCTCAATTAATTTGTAAGGATCTTGGCCCATTAGATGAATGTTTTTATTCATGATGTGGATTAGTCCCTCTTCAGCAAATATCCGGAAATTCTTGTCCTTTATTTCCGACTTAAATCGGTTTAGTGTTTCTATTCCATGTTTTCGTTCGGTGGGATCTCTTAGTAATAGTAATCCCGGTTCTAATCGTTTGGGAATTACTTGCTTTGTGATGGCATGAAACATCAGTTTTCTAGCAAGATCTATTTCTTTAACCGAAGTCCTGCACCAGTTAATAACGGATGTAGTTAAAACACTTTGAATATTAAGTTCTTGGCATATTGCAATTAATAATGCATTGATCCCGGATGAATCTGAATCTGTTAATTCGGTTACATTTCCAATTCCCATCATCATGGGGATCGTGGGATAAAGTTCGCGGGCCTTATAATACCCGAGTAATGATTTTGCGAAGCCAAGCCCGATTGGTTCAAGAATTGGGTCGATTCTAAATTTACGGTTCCAGCTCATTAGCTTTTCAACACATTTACTTAAAGTTTCTAGTTTTCCTGGTTCTTTTGGTATCAAAACAAATTCGCATTCTAAATGTTTGGCAATTTCAAGATTATCTTCGTTGATACTTAAAACCAAATCCGCTCCTGCATTTACTGCACTTTCTACTTCCACGGGATTAAAACTATCGATGGAAACTTTGATATTTAGTTTTTTTAGTCTTTGAACACATTCCCCAACTTGTTTCCAAGGTGTGCCCGGATTCATTCCTAGATCAATGATATCCGCACCCTGTGAAATAAGATGAATGGCTGTAGTTTCGATTTTCTCTAAGGATAAATCAGGCGCGTGATTTATTTCCGCTATTATCTCAATGTTGTATTGGCCATAATCAGGGTTCGTCGCATTAAAATTTCCAACCTTTAAAAAGTTAGGTAAATCTCGAAGGTCTTTGGGGCCTTTTATGCAAGGAATGCCTGTCTGAATTTCTAAAATTTTTGTTTCTCCTCTGCATAAGCCGGGGATTATTATTTTGTCGGGTTTGTTCGTTATTTTTAAATGTGAACTAATCCATTCAATGGTTGCCAATGCTGCTACATTTATTGGTAATGTGTTAATTTCCCAATCAAATGGTAAAGAGTCCGTCATCCTGGATAGTAAATCCATGAGTGAAGGGCTTGCTAACTTGCCTGTTACAAATAGTAACTTATCCTTGGACATTTAATGTTTGCCTAAAGAATACTTGATATGCTGTTATTTTACTGAAAAAACCACGTGATTCTTGATTTAATTGATTAATAACGATATTTG
The DNA here is from genome assembly GCA_026692965.1 of Planctomycetota bacterium. Taxonomy (GTDB): domain Bacteria; phylum Planctomycetota; class Planctomycetia; order Gemmatales; family Gemmataceae; genus UBA969. The sequence goes on along the minus strand of JAPLNF010000340.1, from coordinate 34,715 downwards.
ATCAAGTCGGGGCATTGGTTGCTAAGGATTTTCCTTGATGTAAGTTTTCCAAAGTTGCAAAATTTTTGTTTTTTCAGGATCTGTCGAAATATTTGGGTTGCCAAAATCTTGATTTGTAAGCGATTTCAAACATAAATATGCAGAATTACGTACCCATGCTGAGTTGTCTTCCAAGGCCGCTGTTATATTAGCCATCCCGATTTTTTGGTTTCTTAGGGCGACGGCTGAAATCGCAGCAGCTCTAATCTCAGGATTTTCATTATTCATGTATTCTATTAATGTTTCCTTGTTAAAGCGTACGAACCTTTCTGCAAGCGCTTTTCTTGCTTCAAATTGTTGGAAGCCTTGCAGCTTTGGAATGGCTGCAGATAAAGCTTCGGTGAATTCGCCGCCTTTTCCTTTTTTGAATTCCTCAAGGGTTTCTAGAAATTTTTCGGGTTTTGCATTCGTGAGCAAAGCTAGGGAAGCTTTTTTTGGAGGATCTGGGATATCTTTCTTGTTAGTAGCATTGTCGTTTTCTTTTTTAGTGTTGTTGTAAGTTATTTTTCCTTGAGTTGCGCCTTTTCCATCACTGGTAATTGCTACTTTAATTCCGCCTTGTTTTGAAAGATTAGCAATTGCATCGCCACCAACTCCGCCACTTTTAAGCTCGACCAATCCAAGGTTGTTTGTTTTTCCTCGAAGAAGTGTAGTTAAGTCTTCTGCAAAATTTGATTTTGTAAGAAACAAAATTGCAAAGCATGTATCTGCATTATAACTTGCGTAATCACCTTTCCAAGAGCCATTGGGTAGCTGGTTAACTAAAAGAATTTCAGTTCCCCAAGAGTACCAGTCTTTTCTTCCAATTGATTCTAAGCCTAACCCTGTTGCTGCTCTTTCCAGTGACCATAAGAAATAATAACTTTGCCCACCTTGTTCTCCTAGCCTTGCAATTAATCCTTCTTTGCCTTTGCCTGCGGGATTTCCAATGCAACTTCCTAATGCGAAAAGCCCACGCCCTAAAAATACATCTTTACTTATGTCGATTCTTTCTGACGGTTTTAGTTGGTTTCCAATTTCTACAAAAAAGCCTGAGGCTAATCCTAGACAAAGTAAGCCTGCTCCTGTCATGGTGGGAGAGGAGGGCTGGTTTCCACCACTTCCTGAATAGGCCCAGCCTCCATCTTGAGCCTGAGTTCCACGGAATCTTAATAATATTCGTGAAAATGCAATATTAATCGGGATTCCATGCCTTCTTGAGACCCACAGAGCAAAAGTTGCAAATTGAGTGTTTGAATTGTCTGAACCTCCATCGTTATTGTTACCGGTGGCTTTTTCCTGATATATCACTTGGATTGATCGAACGACTTCAGGTGATAAATCGTCAAATGATTTCTTGCTATTAAATTTGGGAAACGTTTTTGTAGCTTTTAATTCAACTGATTTTTTTTGGTTAGTTTCAAGTCGTACTAACTCATCATTGTTCGGGCCTGGGCAAGTATAACCCCATCCCCCTGATTGGGTTTGCCCTGCCAGTAACCGCATGGCTAAAGATTCGATTAAGGGAATATCTTCAATTTGGCCTAGTCGGTCGAAAAATATAATGCATAACGCAATTGAATAAGTATGGGTTGTTGTTCGTGCGTTTTTTCTTACTGCAGTAATTGCTTTTGCCAAAGTTTGGTCATCTTGTGTAATACCAGATTCTAGCAATGCCATTCCTGCTAATGCTGTAGGGCCAATATCGTTTTCTGACCAAGTCCCATCAGGTTTTTGAGTGTTTTTTAGAAAAGACGTACCACGATTTATTGCGCCTTCTACATCTTGCTTGGAGAACGAGCTATTAGGGTTGTTTTGAAAACAAATAGATTGATTTAGCAGAAGAATTAAAATTAAATTAAATTGCATTTTTTATTACCAAGAATAATAAGTTTCGAAGCTTATACCATAATATCTTTTCCTGTTTCCTTTTCCTAATAAACCTTTGAAAATATAACTGGTATCATTATGATTGTTGGATCTACAAAATCTTTGCCTTGTGGTCGGAATATTGATGTTTAAAAATCTAATCGAGCCTGATTTTCCTTCGTTTTATTGGAGGGTTGGCTTAAATCTTGAAATGATCTCTTTTAATAAAGAGTGGGAAATCAAAGTATTTGATCACAATTCTGCATCGTGGGTAGATCAGATTCATGAAGATGAAAAATCTGATCTTATGAATGCAATTGATTCTTCTAAATTTCTTAAAAAACATTTTTCCATGGAGTTTCGACTTCGAAATCCTGACCAAAATTGGATTTGGGTTCATGCGCGTTTCCAGCCTTTTTATGATGAATTGCAATGCGTTAAAGGGTTTGATATTTTTGGTATTGAATTTGAATTGCAAAACCAATCAAGCAAATCCAATGTATCTCGTTTACTTGCCGCTGAAGATGCAAGTCGCGTGAAGAGTGGTTTTTTGGCTAATATGAGCCACGAAATTCGTGCGCCTATTCAGGCGATTGTTGGTTATGCTCACATGCTTGCAGATTTAGAACTTTCTGCTGACGAAAGAAAAAAGATGTCTCGGGCGATGTCTCGTAGTGGGGATTTCTTACTCCAGTTAGTTAAAGATATTCTGGATTTTTCAAAGATTGAAGCAGGTAGGATGGATATTGATATCCTCCCAGTTTCCCCATGGTATACAATTTCCGAAGTGTTTGAAACTCTTGGGCTTCAAGCAAATAAAAAGGGTATCAAATTGCTGGCTATTCCCGAGGGAGATATTCCTGTTCTATTTCATACAGATCCTACTCGCCTTAGGCAGATACTTGTAAATCTTCTAGGGAATGCGGTGAAATATACTTTGAAAGGCGAAATTAAAGTCCGGGTAAAGATGGATCATATTGAAGATATTCCCGGTGAATGCTTGGTGTTTTCTGTTGAAGACCAGGGGCCCGGGATGGACGACAAACAAATGGCAGCTTTGTTTAATCCATTTGTTAGGGCGGGAAAAGGTTTTTCTTCACGAATTGAAGGCACGGGCCTAGGGCTTACTATCGCCAACCGACTTGCCCGCTTACTAGGCGGGTTTATAAGGGTTTCAACCAAATTAAAAGCTGGGTCATGTTTTTCTTTATTCCTTCCTGTTGATACCCAAGATTTACACAAAGTAGTTGATTCTGCAAAACTTGGCACATTAAACTCACGCGATTTAAATGCCATTACCAGTACCTTGTCTCTACCGTCGACTGCTTCAATTTTGCTTGCTGAGGATAGCGAAGATATTCAAGTTTACTTGCGTTATCTTTTAGAAAAAGAAGGTTTGGATGTTACCACGGTTTCTACTGGGTCCAAAGTTTTGCATGAGTTAGCTCAATCTGATTTTGATTTGATATTAATGGATTTACAAATGCCTGACGGTGGTGGTATGGAGACTACAAAAATCATTCGGAATTCTGGTAATAAAATCCCGATTTTTGCTTTGACTGCCAATGCTACAAAACAGGATGAGATTGAATGTTTAGAGGCTGGTTTTGATTTGTTTTTAACCAAGCCAATTGATCGAGAGAAATTATTGGAGGCTTTAGCTTGTTATTTACCAATTGTTGAAAAAATCAAAGATGCAGGCCATGGGGTCGGTGAAGCTAGTTCAGATTCCAATCCTAATTTGCAGCAGCATTTTTTTAATTCAATTGTTTTTAAAATTAATAATATTGTTGAGTTCAATAAATCTAGGTCTTTTGATTCACTCGAAAAAGAACTTCACCAGTTAAAGGGTGCAAGTGGGTTTTATGGGTATCCTCATTTGTCACAAATTGTTGAAAAAATCGAATTTGCGTTCAAAAAAGTTTCTAACGAGAAAGAAATTGAAGATTTGATTAAAGTTCTTTCTAATGAGATTAATAAGATTGTTTCTTAGCAAATTTTTTATTTATGGAACTTACTTTTTAGTTTTCGCAGTCAGAACCCTTTTTGTTTACCTAGCCTTCATGATTGCTACCCGATTCATTCATAAATCCATTGGTTTTTAATTACTTCCTCAAGTGGTTTTTTTAACTATCCGATTGCTTTAATAGTGTTTTATTATTCTCAGGAGGTTTTTATGAATCCGCACCTTTTAGCAAATATTGCGTGCGGTGAAGACAACCAAAAAGAGTTTCCTGAGCCTTTGCTAAATACATACCGTTTAGATTTGCCAATAACTGTTAATAGCGTTGAGATCTTGCCTAAAAATGGTGTTTTAAATTTAAGATCTTTTCCACTGCTTAATAATTTACCTTGGGTTAAGATATTGCCTGATCTTGAACCAAAGGTAAATACTGAATGCTGGAAGTTCCCCACGCCACAAGAAGGAGTCGCAAATTATGTTGCTCCGAAATTACTGGGCGAGTTAAATCCCGATAGTAAAAAGATAGAATCAGAGTCGACTGAAGTTCCTTCTGAACTTATAGAAACACTTCTTGAAAAAGACCTTACTAGGGTAAAACCATTAAAGGATATGTTTCAGTTTAAAGAACGATTGATGTACCTGTTGCAACCTCCGATTGAAGAGGTGTTTATCGGAAAAGAAGTTAGCCTTCCTTTCAAACCATTTCCTTACCAGATCAAAGGGATAGCGTTTTTAATGCCCAGAAAATCAGCATTGATCGCTGATGAAATGGGATTAGGGAAAACTATACAAGTTATAATTTCGATTAGGCTGCTATTTCGTTCCGGGTTATTGAAAAATGTATTGATTGTTTGCCCTAAACCGTTGGTTATCAATTGGACTCGTGAATTAAAGCTTTGGGCTTCAGATTTACCAGTAGAGGTGATTTGCGGTAATACAGAGGAACGAAAAGTATCTTGGAATGTTTCTAATACTGCTGTAAAGTTAGTTAATTATGAACTATTGACCCGGGATGTTATTGAAGGGGTTGCAGGAAATAATTTTTACGATTTGATGGTGATTGACGAAGCGCAAAGAATAAAAACTAAGGAATCTAAGACGGCTCAAGCTGTTTGTTCCGTTCAACGAGAACGTAGCTGGGCTATGACTGGAACTCCCATCGAAAATCGTCATGACGATCTGATTCATATTTTTGAATTTGTAGATCCTGGTAGGGTTCCCAAAGATACTCCCCCAAAAATGTTGGCCAGCTTGACTTCTGAAAGTATTATCCGAAGAACAAAGGAAGAAGCCGCCCCTGATATGCCTGCGAAAATTATTCAGGATGTTTTTCTTGAGCTTACTCCTGCTCAAAGGCAGGCTTATGATCTTGCTGAAAAAGAGGGTGTTGTTCATTTAAATAAATTAGGCGATACAGTTACTGTTCAACATGTTTTTGAGTTGGTCATGCGGTTAAAGCAGATTTGTAATTTTGATCCTAGAACAGGTGCAAGTTCTAAAGCTGAACAATTATTGGCCGACATGGAAGAAGTTCAAGCTACCAATAGTAAAGCCATTGTTTTTTCGCAATGGGTTAAGCCTCTTGAGGAACTTGCTTGCCAATTAAAAGATTATAATCCGTTAATGTATCATGGGAAAATTCCTTCTCAGCAAAGGCAGGGTGTTCTTGATCAGTTTAAAAAAGATCCTAAAGCACATGTTATTTTGATGAGTTATGGCACTGGTAGTGTTGGGCTTAATTTACAGTTTACCAATTATGTATTTCTTTTTGATCGATGGTGGAATCCTGCAATTGAGGATCAAGCTATAAATCGGGCGCATCGTTTAGGTCAGAAGTCTACTGTTTTTGTAAAGAGGTTTATTTCTCAAAAAACTATTGAAGAAAGAATCGCAGAAGTATTGGATGCTAAACGGAAATTATTTGCAGATATTATTGATCATAGTGGTTTGCCTTCTTCGTTAGGTTTAAATGAGGACGAAATTTTTAATTTATTTAGTTGTGCGCCACGATCAAAAAAGATTGCTGCTTAACTATTTATCTTAAGATTCATTGTTTTTTCTAAGTTTGAACCGTAGTCAAAACCTGATAGTAATTCTAAATTGATATAATACTTGGTGTCTCGTTTCATCAGTATTTTTATCTTATTATTGGTCTGGGAAATTCTTATGGACATTGCAAAACCTACTGGAAAACTTGGCATTGTTGTTGGAGGGGGCCCAGCTCCTGGGATTAACGGGGTTATCAGTGCCGTTACTATCGAAGCCATTGTTAATGGCATGGAAGTTTTTGGTTTTATTGATGGGTTTAAGCATTTAGTTAAAGGTAGCGTTAGCAATATAAAAAAACTTACGATTGAAGATGTTAAAGGCATTCATCTCAAAGGCGGATCAATCTTAGGTACTTCGCGAACTAATCCTGCAAAAAATGACGCAGATATGAAGCAAGTTCTTGAAGTCCTCAAAACACTTGGGATAACTAAGTTAGTAACTATTGGCGGTGATGACACTGCATTTTCAGCAAGTCAAGTTTATCTTAAGGCTGCGGGCGCAATTAATGTCGCTCATGTTCCCAAAACAATTGATAATGATTTGCCTTTGCCCCCTTCCACTCCAACTTTTGGATTTGAAACCGCTAGGCATTACGGAGTGAATATTGTTCGTAGCCTTTGTGAAGATGCGAAAACTACTTCACGCTGGTATTTGGTTATTAGCATGGGTAGGGCTGCTGGGCATTTGGCCCTTGGGATTGGTAAAGCTGCTGCAGCTACCCTGACCATCATTCCTGAAGAATTTCAAAATAGAGATGTTTCGATGGATGAAGTGGTTGATATTCTTCTTGGTTCAATTATTAAAAGGCGCAAAAACGGTTCTAATTATGGTGTTGCTGTGCTTGCTGAAGGGCTATTGGAAAAGATCGGGGAAAAAGGTTTATCAAATGTGGATGCCAATGAGTTGAGCCGCTACGGAAAAGTTGAACGTGATCCACATGGCCATTTGCGCTTGGGTGAAATTGCGTTTGGAAGAATGGTTAAAGATCATCTTGCTGCAAAACTAGAAGAATTAGGGATCAGCATGACCATTATTGATAAAGATCTAGGATATGAGCTTCGTTGTGCCGACCCGATTCCTTTTGATGCTGAATATACTCGTGATCTAGGCTATGGCGCAGTTAAGTTCCTCAAATCTACAGAGTGTACAAAATACGGAGCGGTTATTTCTTTTATTGGTGGCAAACTCCAACCAATACCCTTTGAAAATATTATTAATCCAACTACTCGAAGAATGCAAACGCGAATAGTTGATGTTAAAAGCGAAGGGTTTGAATGTGCAAGGCGTTACATGATTATGCTTGATAAATCTGATATCCAAGACCCTATTAAACTAGATGCGCTTGCAAAAAGTTTAAATTGGACCTCTGAACAATTTAAGAAGAGGTTTAGTTATCTTGTGGGGCTTTAGGTAGTTATTGGCCCCTGGATGCAGTACCTTTTTTTACAGACATTGCAATTGGGGCGTCAAAATTAAGTGGCCTTCCAGCTACAACTATATTTCTTTCGTGCAGTAAATCGCGCATTCTTCGATAGATAGTAAAGCTATCAGGATAAACGCAAAAAGTTACTGCAGTTTGATTTGTATCAAGGCTGCCTATTATTTTCATAAATTCAGAATTCGGATTGAGTGCTTGTTCCAATGTTTCGCCCCGGTCTGGATCAAGCGATTCTAATACCCAACCGGTCAAAGAAAATCTGAAATTGGATCGTTCATCTGGAATGGCATTTGAAGAAGCTATGTCTAATGCGCTTCTTTCTCGTTCAACTGTATATTTTATTTTGAATGCGCCATAAGTTTGTGAAACTTCTTCGAGTTCCCACTGTTTTCTGAGTTTTTCACCTAAACTTTGCATTTGACCTGAAACTTCTTCAAGCATTGCACCAATGTCTACAGGGGTGATGCGTCCGTTTTTACATTCAAAAATCATCTCTTCTGATTGCAAGGTTCTGCTTACAGGAGTTTTGTATTTAAGTTCATTTTTTGCACCTTTGGTTTTTTTAAGTGTTTCAATTTCTTCTTTTAATTGGTCGGATTTTGTTTTTATTGAAGCCATATTCATTGGGCTGTTTTTGTTAATTTCAGATGATTCTTTTATAAGTGTGTTGAGTGCCTTTTCTTGGTCAAGGAGCGCCTTTAAACTGTTATTTAATTCATATACTTTTTGTTGCATTCCACCTTTTTCTTTTACTGTTTCGTTAAGATCATTTTTTTTGCTTGTAAGTAATGCTTCAAAATTAGCTTTATTTTTGTTTTTTTCAATAATGCTCTGCGTGAGAGGATCTGAAACATCGACTATTTTGTTTTCGGTAACATTTTGTGTGTTTGGTGTAAACGATTCTGGGATTTCAAACCCTTTGTATGTTCTAGCTCCAACCCATGCTACTAAAATCAGTTTTATGATGATACCAACAACATTCGCAACGACATCCAAAAAGGAATCGAAGCTAAAATGTATTTCTTTATCTGGCCTTCTTCTTCTACGCATGGCTTAAAATTATCTTCCTTGAATAATTTCTTTGATACTATCTTCAGACTCTAAGTTTTGTCTTTTTTGTTTTATTCCTGCCAATTGCAATGCTGGATAAGATAAGTGATACGGTTTCAATCCATCAGGCCAGACTAAGAATCGCACTTCTGGTCGGTAAGGAGGTTCGCCTGCGCGTACGGTCGATTGCTTTCTTGTGATCATTTTTTCGATTTCTTGTACAAATCTTTTAACGCCTTCTTCGGAAGCTAATAAGCTTGTTGGAATTACTAACCGGTTAGGATGAACTAGTATTTCTTCAAATTTACATTCCACATAAATCACCCAATCTCTGCTTTTTCTAGGCCCTAATTCAGGTAATGGGGCTGCTATTCTTGCTGTTGGATCTTGCGCGTCATTATTGCTTTGAGATTCATCTTCCCGGTTATACGTCGTTCTTGGAGCACTTTGTTTATTTGTTACATTTTGTTCATTTTTGTTATTGTTGAGGGAAATTGAAATACTAGGGTTTTGATCTTGGTTTGTTGGTTGTGAATCTTGTCCATTTGAACCAATAGCACTTTTAGTGCTTTCTTTTTTAGAAGTTGAATTTGGTTCATCTCCCTTTTGACCGGGGCTTCCTTTTGAATTATTGGTATTTGATGTGGTTTTTTCTTCACCTGAAGAGTTGTTCCCAGTTCCTTTTTGGCCATTTGAATTGCCGTCGGCGAAAGAGTTTGGTGTTGTTGCAACAGAATAGGATCCTTTTGAACCTGGAACCCCTCCTGCGCCATTATTTGAAGAATTACTTGTGGTTCCATTTCCAGATGAATCATTTCCTTTATTTATTGATTTAGTATTACCACTATTTATGCCTGCTTGATCGTTTTGATTGTAATTGTTTTGATTTATATCAGTGGTGGATTTATTTGATTTGCCAATAGTTTGATTGTTTGTATTTGTTTGGTTTTCATTTTTATTGTTTAAATTACTATTCATATTAGGGTTATTGATACTGGCACCATTACTGTTTTGATTGCTGTTACCGGCACCTACATTATTGGGGTTAATGTTACCTGCACCATTGCTGTTTTGATTGCTGTTACCTGACCCTACGTTATTGGGATTAATGTTACCTGCACCATTGCCGTTTAGATTGCTGTTACCTGACCCTACGTTATTGGGATTAATGTTACCGGCACCATTGCCATTTAGATTGCTGTTACCGGACCCAACGTTATTGGGGTTAATGTTACCTGCACCATTGCCGTTAGTATTTGTATTATTGAGCCCTACATTATTCGAGTTATTGTTTCCTGATCCTGTTCCGTTTTGATTATTTATTAAGGTTGGATTATTTTTAACTAGGGTGTTAGTTGAGTTTTTGTTATCTGGGAAACCAGGAAGTGCAGTTATCGGGCGTATATTTGTAGCAGTTGCCCCATAACTAATCGATTTTGCATTTCCGGTAGAGCCATTCCTTTTTTCATTTCCATTTTGATAAATCCCAGTCTTTGCTGAATCGTTATTTTGTTGCGGAACATTTCCATTACCATTGTTTATTCCGCCTCGGATATTTCCTGGTGCAGGAATTGGTTTTGGAATTTGCATGGGTTTGATCATTGAAGCAAGTTTTGAAGGCGAGGGTGCAGATTGTTCGGTTGGAATATCTAAAACCCATATTTTGTCTACTAATTCGTAGCCGAAATCGATATCCATAGGTTTTATAATGGATTGAAGTTTCCAATAATTGGTGATACCGCCTGGCCTTACAAGTAACATTAAATAAGGAGTTGATTCCTTGGGGCTAAGGGTTTGTTGAAGGTATTCCCTAAGGAGGGATGTTCGGTTTATAATTTCATTTTTAAGATTGTCGGATTCATCATCGGAAGGAATAAGGGTTTTATCAGGGAAAAATAAAATGCCGGTATCATTGCATTCTATATACAAAGGCTTGCGATTTAGTCCATTTTTACCAAAATAAGGAACAATAGAATAAGCGAATTTATCTTTATCGAGCGAAGATTTCATTTCTTTTAAAATCAATTCCATTGAAGCGATTTTTTCAGTGAGATCTTTTGTTTCTTTTAAATTTTTATCTGCATTAGATTTTTCAAGTTCTAATTTTTTAGCTAGTATTTGAACTTTTGATTTCTCGTTTTTCAATACGATTTCTTTCTTAAGTAGATCGTCTGAAAAAGGTTCCGATTTAGATTTTTCCTGGTTTTTATCAAGTTGGGAAAGTTCGAATTTTAATAGGGCTATTTCTCGCTCTAAAGCTGCTTCTTTTTTTAAAAGTTCTTCATGTTTTTCAGACTTCAATTTAATCCATGCAGTTTTTTCGTTATCCAGATTTTGTTTATCAGCGTCTGTTTTGGCTTGTAAATTTTTTGATTGAATCCATGCAGCTTCATATGCCTTTTCTAAGGCTGCCTTTTTTGCTTTTTTGTCCATTACTAAAAGTAAAAGAATCAACGACCCCATGGTGCATAGTAGTACCGCAAGGAAGGGGAAAGTTGAAACTTCTAGCTTCTTACGCTTTCTCATGCAACCTTTCCGGAAGGATTACTGCGTGGGTTTTGACTCGCGGTATTAAAAAATGGCTCGTTGCTTCTACCTTGCAATTTTGAAGTTAGTAAATGCACCGCAGCGGTAAGGCAGTGAACAGCTTCCTGAAAGTCGCCTGTAGAGTGGATCTGGTTAAGGTTTTCCTGCATCAGACTTTGGATTTGTATCAAATGTTTTTCACCTTGCTGTAATTCAACTAAAGAATTTGTTTGCCTTGTAAGGCTTTCAACAACTTTTTGCAGAGATTGTTGCTGTTGAATGCTTGAGTCATGCAATGAGGATGCTAGTTTTCCAACTTGCTCCGTAAATTTTCTTCCAAGATCAGAAGAGTTGAGTTCGTATTTTTCCATTTGTTGTTGGTGTGAAAATAATGTTTTTGTTAAAGCTTCTTCTAGTGCATTGCGCATTCGATTTTGTGATTCGAATCCCGAACCTTCTGCCTGAGCAGTAATTTTTTCGAAGGAATTGGCCCAAAGATCTACTTGTTTTGTAACTAGGGTTTCTGTTGATTTAATTAAATCCTTGGTGTGTCGTGATAGGATTTCGACAATTGGATTTTGATCAGACTGAACCCTTAAAAATCTATGTGCAAGGTTTTTATCGATTGACCGTTCCAAGTTTTCCAAAAATTGATCGCCAGATTTCTCTACCAAGAAACTGAAGAACATACAAACCATAGTTAATGCGAGTGCAAGAGCTGTTGCATCGAATGATAGTGCTAAGCCATCAGTTACAGTACTCATCGATTTTTCGAGCATTTCAGGAGTAACACCCGAAATCGCCCCTGTGATACCTAAAACTGTTCCTAAAAAGCCAAGAATTGGGATAGCCCAGGTTATGAATCGGGTTAAGCCAAAACTCCCTTCAAATTCAATACTATCAGCATCAGCAAAATTTCGAAGTTGATCATCAAGATCTTCAGCACTACCTCGTTGTTTGACGAATTGTAAGACATTTAAATATCTACGAAATACAATTGTTTTTTTTGTTTGTACTGCTGATGTATTAAGATTTTCTAGAAGAGTTGTTGTTTCTAATGGATGAACTTGGGTGTTATCCCAAACCGGAATAAGTGTTTGACGCAGTGCACTTTTTTCTTTTATAATTTTTGACAATTTAAATATTAGTGCGGTGACAGCGCAAGAAAACATCACAATTTCAACAAATTCTACAGGGTGACCCAAATACCTTTTCATGATCGGGATATCAATTGGCCCAAACATAACCAAGGACCAAAATCCAACTGCTATCGGCACGCCTATGATTAATGAAATTGATGTTCCAGCCATGGAAGTTGTTTTAGGGTTGAAATTTTCAGTCATAAAAAAATCCTTAGTAAGGCAAAATCAAATAATCAATCGATAAGTTAAATAAGGAGTAAGAATATAAAATTCGGTAATCTCCTTATAAATATCGACATAATGAGTGCGGGATAATACCGACTATTCTAAATAGTGCTAGTCAAATTTAACTGAAAATGTATTTACAAATTGGCGAAACGAGGGGGCTAAGGATGGCGGGGAAGGCTGGCAGATTATTGTTTTTTAAAACAATAAAGTATAAACGCACAAATAGGGCGTATTGGACGCTGGGGCGGTTTTTGCAAGAGAGGTTGTTTTAGTCGAGTAGGTGCTTTTTTAATTTTAATAGAGTCTCGGGTGATGTAAGAGCGTTTTTGCCAAATCCTAAATCAGCGCCAAGTTTAATAGCGTCTTTTTGCGATTGTTCAAAATTACTAACCAGCATGATAGGGGAAGCGGAAGTCTTCTTAGAATAATATTTTTCGATAAAATCCAATCCAGATTCTGCATTAGCATCAAAAATTCGATTTACTAAGATCAGGGAAAAAGGTTTAGAATCAATCAATGAAAAGGCTTCATTCGAAGAATCAGCATTAATTATTTCGACCTGAAAATTTTGACTTATAAGACGGCTAATACTTGAATGATCCGCACAGCATTGGCCAATACTTAGGACTGATTTATTATGCATATTAGTTATCCTTGGAATTGGAGGACTTATTAAGAAGAAGCTGTTTAAACTCATTTAATTTTTCGGAATCAAGTTCTTTAGGGCCTTTTAGTAGGAGGTAATCGATATCAGCAATTGCTTTTTGTATCTGATTATTTTGTGCAAGAAGAATAATACGACTCCCCCTTTCTTCGTGAGAATTTTCATCAATGGAAATAATAGCGTCAAGATAACGAATCAGGCCGATATTATCTTTTTCTTTTTTAGCGATACCTGAGAGATTGGTAAGTATTCGAATTAGAATTTGTTTGTTTTTCATTGGAAGAAAATCGTTATCAACAAGAGTTCGTCCATTGATTTCCAAAATCTTCTTTGAAGCTTGATCTTTGGAAAGAATCTTTCCTCCCTCAAAAACATCAATCACAACAAAATCGTCTTTACTTTTATTGATACCTGCCATGAATTGACCAGGCAATCCAACGCCATAAATATCAAGCCCGATGCTTTTACCTAATTCAACAAAAAGAAGGGATAAAGTAATGGGCAAACCCTCTCTATCGTCCATAACTTCAGAAAGGTAACTATTGGAGCGATGATAGTAATCCTGCCTGCTCCCGTGAAATCCTTTTTCGAGGAAAAAGAAATCGGAAAGCATTTTGATTTTTTGATCGATGTTGGAATCAGGTTTTATTCTAGAGGCAAGCTTAAGTTTCATTTTATTGATTTCGTCTAAATAAAAGGAAGTTTCGATTTCGGGATTGTCAATTTTTGAAATCAGGAAAGCTGCTTCGAGAATCGAGAAATCTGGATTTGTGGAAATGGTTTTATTTAGTTTTGCAAGAGTGCTTCGGTGCAAAATGTCAGCTTGAAGAGCTTTGAGCTCGGATGTTTTTTTTTCGAGTAATTTGATTTTATCATTGATGATTGTTTTGGTGAAGTTTTCATTCTTTAATATTTTTTCTATAAGAGTAGGGTCTTCGTTTTTGTCATCTTCAATGTTGGTGAAAAATTTATTGAAGGTGACCGCAAAGTCTTTATCAGGGAAAACAGGGCTAAGTTTTTTGGAGACATGAAAGCCTTTAAATTCAGCAATAGTGTTTCTGAATTTTGCTAAACCAATTTTCTTTGAAGCAGAGAAATCTTCAATGTGTTCATAGGCAAGTTGGCCGTTCAAAAAAGTAGAAAAGCCTTTAGAATGAACACTGACTTTAAGATGATTCCAATCTCCAGGCAGATAAGAGGCAAGTTTATCCTGTCGTAAAACTTGCCAAGAATAGACATCTGGCCCATTGAATTTTGTAAGACGCATTTGCCCATTGGAAGGATAGAACCCAAAATGTTTATCTTTACCATCTGAATCAAAAATTAAACCTGCTGCACCAGATTCATCTTTAAGTTTGACCCAAACTTCAGCTTCGAAAGGAAGTGCGGGTGGATCAATTTTTGAAAGCAATAAAGCCCTACCCCCTATGCCATTACCCACCCCTTCTGAAATAATTCTACCTGCCCGTTGTCTCCAATTGCCTTGGAAGATGGGTTCCCACAAATCTTCGTTAAGTGCCCCGATGGTCGCCCAAGCTTTCATCGGAATAGAAACCGGGCTGGTTTTAAGGAGTTTGTTTAATTGTTCTGCGGGGATAGCAAAGCCTAGATTGTTCGTAACAAGTGATTTGATTGTAAGGATACCCAAAACCTTACCTTCTAAATTAACGATAGGTCCCCCGCTATTGCCAGGTTCAATAGGAATAGCAACTTGGAGCATTTCCCTTCCATCTATTTCGCGTTTGCCTGAAATGACTCCAGTAACAACGCTATGCTTTAGCCCTTGAGGATTTCCAACCGCAACTACACTGGTGCCATCTTGGAACGTGCTGGAATCTGAGATAGCCAAGAAAGAGCCGCTTGGGTTAACCGCTTTTAGGATGGCTAAATCATTCTCGCGATCGAACGCATAAACAGATGCGATATCGATCTCTTTACCATCAGCAGTCTCCAAAGTTATTTTTTTACCTTCGCCGATTACATGGTAATTGGTTACAAGCAGGCCATCTTTTGAAATAAAGAAACCAGTGCCTAAAGCTTCTTTACCATCTGATCGGCCCTTGCTTTTGATTACGACAATCGAGGGTTTGGTTTTCTTTGCGATAATTTCGGTATCACCTTCTTTGGCATTGATAGCTAGTGGGAGTGAAAGCGAAAAGAATAAAAAAGCAAAATATTTGCCCATGGTTCACCTGTGGGGTAACAGTTATCGGAAAGAAATTTCAAACCTAAATTGATGATAACAAATTTTTGTTTAAGTAGAAGAATTGAGTTGGATTTAACGATTATAATTAATAATTCGGAAATAAGCTGGCGAAAGAGTACTGTTTGTAAGGGCAGTTGAGATGTAGATAGTGCAAGAAGATGTTTTTTTGTTAAAGTTTATCTGGATTATTTGCTTTCCGGGCTTTCTGGTTTAGAATCTAGTTAGAATCGTTTAGTTGCGGTTCAGTAATGTTTTTTCCATTCAAATCAGGTTAACGCCATGTCTCAATTTTATACCTTGGAAGAAGCTGCTTCAAAACTCAGTATGAGTATTGATGAGTTAAGAGAACTTGCAAAAAAGCGTGAGGTTCGATCTTTTCAAGATCGAGGTGTGTTGCGATTTAAAAGCGAAGATATTGATGCCCGATTAAGCGCAACTGGAGTATCCAACCCTGACACAGATTCAGAAGATTACACATTAAATCTTGAAGATACGCCAACTGACAATCCGGCTACTACTCCAATTGATGATAATGCTCCCTTAGTTCTAGATATTGGCGATTCAGACGAATTTACACTTTCACTTGATGACAGTAGTACTAATCCACCTGTATTTAATGAGCCAATTGTTAATAGCGCTGATTCCGATGGTTTGCTTGGAATTCAAGATACGCCTGATATTTTAGGTTCAGATTTTAGCCTTTCAACAGAATTGCATAGCAATGGCCCTGAATCCAATTCGACATCATCAAGTGTAATTCTTCCGCAAGACTCCCCTTTTGAAATTTCTGAACCTAATATTGATTTAGATGGAAGTTCAGATGTTCAGCTTTCTGGAAACGAGTTGGATTTTATTCCCACGGTTGATGATTTGCACATCGGTGGTGAGCCAAGCCTTCAGCTTGATGATAGCAATGCTGTTGATCTTGGTTTAAGCAGTTCGTTGGAATTTCAAGCGGAAGCTGGCGGGGATTCGAGCGAATTTGAGCTTTCTGCGGATGAATCTGGTTCTGATATTTTATCGTTAGATGGTTCTATTTCTGGTGAAGGTGAAGGGACACAAGTTGTTGATGATTCTAGTTCTGACAGCGAGTTTGAATTGAATCTTGACGAGGAAGCTGGAAGTAACTCGGATGTTGAAGCTGGTTCAGAAGGTGGTTTAGATAGTAGTTTTGAACTCGAGCCTAGTGATAGTGATTCAGGTTCCCAAGTGGTAGAAGTAGAAGATGGGAACGATGCTGACCCGATGGGCGCGACTGCCGAATTTAATGAACTAGAAGTTGTGGAAGACGGCAGTTCAAGTCAGGTTGTTGCAATTGATGATATTGAGGAAGTGGAAGAGATTGTAGAAGAGGTATCTGAAGTTAGTGAAGATGCTGAAGAAGAAGTAGAAGTGAATCGGCCTCTAGCTTATGCAGGTGAGGCACCATGGGGCCCATTGCCCACCATATTTCTTATCCCTGGGGTGTTGATATTATTTGTAGTTAGTTTAATGAGCCTTGAATTGATGAAGGGAATGTACGGTTTTAATAAGGGAACGGGATTTACAAGTATTATCATCAAGCCAATAGCAGAAATGTTCACAGATTTCCCCAAGAACTGATTCTGTGCAAATCAACTTATTTTAAAGATTGTTTCAGAATTGCCACGAAGTAGGAGTTTTCCTAGACCTACTGCTTCGTTGATATTATTACGCTTAGTTTGAACAAAATCCTTGGATAGAATGTTTGAAAGTATCTTTCGATACATATTAAATTTAGGCAGTCCAAATTCAAGTTTATACATATCGCTGTAATAACCAATCTGCTTTGTTTTTGGTACCGCCTGAAGTCTTGCGCGTGTATCTTGTTCAATATGGGTGGGTATATTCGAATACCACCAATGCCCATGGGTGACCACATTTGGGAAAATCCAACTATAGCTAGCTAACTCTTGATTTTGGTTACTGGTTAAAACTGAAACACAAAAGGTAACTTTGGGAAAGTTATTAAACAACGGCGCATATTGGACTAATGAAGTACGCTGGTCGTAAAGATCTTTACCTTGAAAAACACCATCTTGATAAACATTTCGGTTAACACCAATCATTAGATCGAAAGGCAACTTCCAATCATTACAGGCTTCAGCTAGTTTCCAAAAGATACCATTTTTCCAGGTAGGTGAATCGAAATCTGAAGATTTGAAGCATAGGTCAAGAGCTTCGTCTGAAACTTTTATTGGGGAGAAATCAGGCGGTAGAGAAATCGCGCAAGCGCGTGCGCCTTTCTGGGTGAAATGTTTGAATAAATTGTTTAAAGCTTGATTAAGTTCCTTGGCAGTGCCTGGATTTACACCTGATATTTTTTCAAGTCTGCTACGAACATTATTTCTTGCGAAGTGAAAAACAAGTTCATCGGTTCGCAGGCAAGGGATATAAAAGCTAGTATCAAAACCTTCAAGTGTGTCATCGAAATCGTTAGTGAGGAAGATTTTTTCGAGGTTTGATGTTTTTAAAACGTGAGATTCCCAAGAGGGTGAAGACATCTTTTTCTGAGCAGTTTCCCAGAGGTAGTCAGTGTCCTTGGGTAAAATTTTATCGCCTTGGAAGTCTAAAAAAGTTTGGGCTATTTCGAGGAACCAAGAGTATTGTGCGGTGTTGTCGAATTGATTCATATGACGGATGATTTCGCGGACTTTATCTTGCCCGGGGATTTCAGGTGCGAGGAATTTCTTGTCCATCCCACAAGAGTGAGCCAATTCTGTGTAGTAATGATACCCCAATATATCTTCCAAAGATTTCGAAGCTGCGGCATGAGGATTAATATGGGAGTGCGGATCTAATATCGGAATTTCCATCAAGGCATCATAAATCTCTTTGCTTGTGTTGTCTGCCAGCATATTAAATTCACCTATCCAATTGGAATGTAAAAAAAACATTGCATAAATAGGAATTGAAGTTAGGAATTACCAAAACGTATTCTTCCAAGAGTAATCCAAGTAATACTAATTAATATAAATCCCATTGCGGTAAGTACCAAGGTAGATTTCCAAATAAGTTGAAAATCTGTGGTGGTATCAAAAGAGGAGGGCATAATTTCTCTGAAAGCATCCAAGGCCCAGCCTTGAGGTGTAAGAAAAGCCAAGGTTTTGGCATTATCAGGCATCATTTCCCAAGGAAAGATACAACCGCCTATCAAAGCAAAAAGGCAAACAGGTACAGAACTGAAAAGTGCAAGTTGGGTTTCATTTTTTGATAGCAATCCGATGAGCAGAGAAAAAGATGCAACGCAAAATGAAGTTGCGAGTGGAAGCACAATCAAAGCTATCATCCAATCTGAAAATGTCCAAGATGGAAGACCGATTTTTAAACCAAGCAAAACTTTCCCCAAACCCAAAAGGAAGAAAATCTGAAATAAGGAAATGATTATGGTTGGAAGAAATTTGCCTAGAAGAATACTAGGTGTGGAAACCGGGGTGGAAAGTAATCGATTAAAAGTACCTTGCCTTTTTTCCGCGACAAATATCCATCCTGAAATCAGAATAAGGCTGAATGCAAACATCACGGTGAAAGAAGGGACTAGAATTTGATAACGAATAGCCCCACGTTTGAGGATGCCGGTGCCATCTTCATTTTTAAAGGTTGTTAAAGTGTTTACAGTTTCGGCATTATTGACAGACCTGGTAAGTGAAGCCCAAGATTTACCTGTAAGATTGTAGTTTTTGAATTGCCCAGTGAGTGCTGTTTGTATTCCTGCACCTACTTTTTCACGATAGTTTTTTGCTAGAACAGCATCTTTTCCTGAAGCTAGTTGAAGTAATTCCCCCAGGGGGATTTTATCTTTTGGAATTAACAAGCGTAATGATGGGGGGACTGGTAGCGAAACTTCTTTTCCTAATAGTTCGATAAATTCCGGATCCCCAAGCTTTTCAAATGCTTTTCCGATCATCCAAGGCATTACAATTCTTAATAACGCAATCTGGCATACGCTTTCAATAATTGCAGTGACGATTGAAACTTGAAGTTTTTCAAGATAGATACCATCTCGGTGAAAAGGATTGACTCCCGTTGAAAGAAAGGAGCATTCATTGACTCGATCGCTAAAATCTGGATTAAAGATGATAACGGCGGCCCTCTTCCCAGTTTTCACCAGTTCTTCTGCAAGTTCTTTGTTTTGAATGATTTCAACTTTGATATTAGGCGTTGAAACCATATCCTCGATGGCAAGCTGAGCCCAAGGCTTGTTGTTTAACCCGAATCCTTTATCAAGATTTAAAACACTAATGCGCATTAGGTCATCAGTCTTCTGTCCAAATCCTTCGCCTAGGAGTAGGCCAAGAATAAGAATCATGGCAAAAGGCAGAACGAATAACACAGTAGCAGTGAGTTTATCTCTGATTAGTAGCGTCAATTCTTTTTTCGCAATGATAAAGCTTTGCATGGTTGATAAATTAATCTCTAAGATGTCGCCCGGTAAGGCTTAGAAAAACCTTTTCCAGATTAGGTGAATCTAGATGAAGGTTTATTATCTGGATTTTTTCATTTACTAAAAGATTTATAATGTCGGGAGTTGAGTTTTTGTGTGAAGTTAATGAGTAACTTCCCTGGAGAGGATCTGATTTAAGTTCAGGAAGCTTTTGTTTCAATATCCTTGATTTTGCCATGTCATTTTCATGAATACTGAAGTTTATTGTGGTTTGAGTAAGTGAAAGTAGATTTTGCAGAGTATTGCAAGCGATAATTTCGCCATGATTCAGAATTGCAATCCTATCGCAAAGGGCTTCCGCTTCTTCCATGTAATGCGTGGTGTAAATAACAGTAGTGCCCATTGCATTAATTGTTTTTATAGCTTCAAAAATTCTATTTCTTGATTGGGGATCGACACCTACGGTTGGTTCATCGAGCATCAGAATATCGGGTGAATGAACCAGTGCAATGCCCAAGTTTAATCTTCTTTTCATCCCCCCAGAAAAATACTTCGAATATTGGTGGGCTTTTTCATCATCAAGCCCGATTATTTGAAGTATTTCGTTGACCTTGCTGGTAAGGAGTTGGCCTTGCATCCCAAAGAGTTGGCCAAAAAAGACGAGGTTTTCTTTTGCAGTTAAATCTTCGTAGAAAGCGAAGTCTTGCGGTACAAGGCCGATGCGGGCTCTTAATTTGAGATTGTTTGGCTGGATTTCCATGCCATCGAGCCATGTAAAACCAGAAGAGGGCTTACTTGCGCCTGCAAGAATGGAAAGCAGGGTCGATTTACCTGCGCCATTAGGGCCAAGCAGGCCGAAAATTTCTCCCCGATTGATTTCAAGAGAAATCGTATTTAAAGCTTTGAATTGCCCATGCAATTTGGTGATATTGTCAATTTTAAGAATTACCGAATGAACTTTCGTCATTGAGTCTCTCAAAATAAAAAAAGCGGAGGGCTAAAAATAGCCTGCCGCTTTTTACAAAATGAAACTGACAAGACTAATTACTTCTTGTCGCCCTTCTTTTCTGGGGCAGCTTTTTTGTCCCCAGCGGCCTTTTTATCCCCAGCGGCAGGAGCAGCGCCTGCAGCAGCAGCGGCAGCTTCTTTAGTTGGTTTCTTCACTTTTTTGCCAACCTTCAATATCCGAACTTTAGGCAGATTAAACGGGCCCATGCCCTCTACCCAACGGTCTTCGGATTTTAATACTGCGATTCTTTCAGCCCTGTTCAGCACATTTCGTGAACGGGCCAAGGTGTTTTTGCGCTTTAAACTTTTATCAATTGACATATTAACCTCTTATTCAATATCCCTTTTGCCATTACTTAAATATAATGATATTTGTCTATATTGACAAGGTATTTGCATAGCAAAAAATATTTATCTCATTACCTGACAAAGGGTTAACATGCGTATAAAGATGGATTATGGTAAAACGGGCCTAATGGTTGATCTTCCAAATGACAAGGTTATTGGCCCTTTGGAGATTAAAAACGCAATTCCACTAGCTAATCAGTCTCAGGCTATTTCCGATGCTTTAG
This sequence comes from Planctomycetota bacterium, assembly GCA_026692965.1. Lineage (GTDB taxonomy): Bacteria > Planctomycetota > Planctomycetia > Gemmatales > Gemmataceae > UBA969. Next base: position 13,580 of record JAPLNF010000340.1, on the reverse strand, counting down.
CGAATCCAATAGGTTCCAAACCCTTGGCGGAGATTGCCAAAGGGAAAAAAACTGCATGCATTTTAATCTGTGATATTACCCGGCCTGTACCAAATAAGGTAATTTTACCGCAAATACTCAAAACCATTGAAGAAGCAGGGGTTCCCCGCAGTGGCATTACCATTCTTATTGCAACTGGATTGCATCGACCCAATGAAGGGGAGGAGCTGGTTGAATTGGTGGGAGAAGATATTGCCAATAATTACCGGGTAGAAAATCATCACGGGAAAGAAACTTCTGAACATGATTATCTTGGCATTACCCCCAAGGGCGTCCCTGTTTATATTGATTCCCGCTATATTAGGGCCGAACTTAAAATTACAACCGGGCTAATCGAGCCTCATTTGATGGCTGGATACAGCGGGGGTAGAAAAGTTATTTGCCCGGGCATTGCGGGCATCGAAACCGTCAAGGTTTGGCACGGGCCTAAATTCCTTGAACACCCTAACGCTGATTGTGGAATTGTCGAAGGGAATCCAGTTCATGAAGAAAACACTTACATTGCCTTAATGAGTGGCTGCGACTTTATTGTTAATGTTTGTGTGGATGGAAACAGGCAGATTACCTGGGCTGGCGCAGGCGACATGATCAAAGCTTGGGAAGCAGGGGTTTCCTTTGTGAGGCAAGTTGTTCGGGTCGCAATTAAAGAACCCGTGGATATCGTCCTTACTAGTTGCGCTGGTTACCCGCTGGATATTACTTGGTATCAAGCTGTAAAGGGGTTGATTGGGGCATTGCCCATTATTAAAAAGGGTGGAACAATCATCCTTGTTGCAAGCTTGACTGAAGGCCTCGGGAGCCCGGAGTTCCAACAGGTTCTTAGCGAAAACCCTGACCTTAAGGCTTTTAAAAAACGCATTCTTGAAACCGATTATTTTGTCATGGACCAATGGCAGTTAGAAGAATTCGCCAAGGTCATTGAAAAATGTAAAGTCAAAGTTTATTCCAAGGGTTTAGAGCACTCAGTTCTAAATAAATGCCATGTAACTCCGATTGATTCGGTTGAACAGGCAATTGCTGAAAGCTTGCAAGAGTATGGCCCCTCAGCGCGTATTGCGGTCATACCCAAGGGGCCTTATGTGCTTGCTTGCGTCGAGTAACAAGCTTACCAGCTATTGGATTCTGCAGGTTCTGCACATCCAAGGATTCCGGTCAGTTGGTTGAACTGATCTTCGTATTCATCGCTGGTGGAATGAAAGTGTTCGAAATCGTTGACCACGGGAAGGGTGTCATTCCTGCGAATGTGGTTTAATTGCAGAACTCTTTCGAAATCAGCGATGTTTTGAGCGTAAACCACGATGACTTTGTGTTCATCGAATTGAACTTCCATGGGTTTGCCCTTCGCCATTACAGCAATTCCCGAGCAACCATCATTGGAAATCGCTTGCTCATATTCTTGCAAGTAGCTTTGCAGAATGGGCAGGTCGATTTCTTCCCTATGTAAATCGATATGCTTCGAAACTTTCGAACCATGGCTCGATTCGAGAATAACATCGACTGTGTTACCCAAGAGGTCGGTTAGTTGCAGGAAAATGTCAAAAACATGCTCCTTGGAGACACTAATAGCCAGCATCGGGATATCTTGCTGGGTCAGGGAGTCGGTGAAAACAGTTTTACGGTATCCATTGGAGAAAGAAACATTTAATTCCTCTGCAGGATAAGCTGCCTGAGAAAAAGCAAAGCGGTTAGACATGATTCTGCTTTCTTCTTAAAAACTACACGGGATCCAGTTCAACAAGTTCCAGGTCAGATGGGAATTTAGGAACTCACTGAACACACAAACATAGGATGCAAACACTACGAATGCCAGAAACCAAAGGTTCAATTTATTATTAATATTTCTTTCTTGAATGCATTTTCATTAAACAGAGAAAAGAAGATAAATCGGGTTGAATAAAAGGTAATAATCCTAAATATTTACTTGTCTTTCCTAAATCATCAAAAGATCAATCGCCCCATCTTTCCTAGCTTGCTTTTTGGGTTGTTTTTAACTGATCAGATTAACCATTCAACTTGGTAAATGATTCAGTATTAATCAAGTAAAACTCAAAAAATCCAATTCCTATCGCAAGGCCTTTCCTTAGATATTCGATGCAGAAAGTATGACGTTTTTTCATGAAAGAACCTGCATATGAACACCAGTTTGGTTTTAACCTTTACTCTCCTATTATCTCTACAAAACGCAAAACCAGAACCCCTGCCATTAGTCAGCATGATTCCTAATGGATACCGGGAAGAGGTCTACAAGGCAGAGAGTCAATTAGGCTTTGTAGCTGTTTCTTCCCAGCCTATAGAGAAAAATGGCAAGAAAATCGGTAACAGATTGCAAAAAGAGACCAATCTTACTCTTCAACGGTTTGGCTCGATTGTTTCCCTGCGCATGATCGAATCGCAAGAAATGGATTTAATTGGAACCGTACAGCGTATCTCCATGAAGCAATATCAGGGACCTAAGCAAACTTTGGAATTATCCGGTCAAAGAGATGGTACCACCTTTCGCGTTTGGGTCGAAAATAACAGCGAAAGAACGATACCTTGGGATATCGATGGCTTTGGGCCCTTAGGTAAAGAACAAATGATCAGCGGAAAAAAATGGACTCATGAGGAACACCTTCAATTTGATTGTTATCAAGCAGTGGTTAATAGGTTTGTTACTTATGATGTAGTCGCAACAAAAAAAACGCCTAATGATTCTAAAGATCCCGTTGCTTGGACAGTTCTTATGTCTCCTAAAAAGATAACTGCAGGCAATCTTTCATTGCAGTTGCCTAAAACTCTTTATTTTCTTGATCAAAACCAGACGGTATTGTTTTCAGAAACTGAAATGGATGGCATAGGCGATATAAGTTTGGTTCGCTCTAAATCTGCTTTTGTTCCGAACCGTTCGCCCAAACAGATGTTCGATATAGGTAAAGCTTCTTTTATTCCGATTAACAGACGTCTTCCCGCTGCTAGGTCTTCAATAAGTTCTTCTTATTTGATAACCGTCCTTGGCTTGCAGGGTGAAAACCCTTTGGTTGAGGATGAAAGGCAGAAGATTGTGAAAAAAACAAATGACGCTTTTATGCTTGAGGTCAGGGCGTTTCGCTTACCTGACGATGTACCTGCAAGTGCTGCCCCGAGTGCTGAAGAAATGGCTCCGTCCAAGTACATCGATTGGGATAACCCTGCGATCAAGAATTATTCTCGCGAAGTTAATTTTTTGGAGATTGACCCTTGGCGAAAAGCGGTGCTTTTGGAGAAATTGGTTAGGCGCAGAATGATGTTTGATAATCAGGCGCCTTTTACATGCGCATCTGAAATCGCAAAGAATCCTCGTGGGGATTGCAGGCATGCTGCAATTCTTTTGGCCGCATTATGTAGGTCTGAAGGAATACCCAGCAGGATTGCTCATGGCTTGCTTTATGTCGAAAAAAATGGTGAGCCAATGTTTGGGTTTCACATGTGGACCGAGGCGCATGTTCGTGGCAGATGGGTTGCGCTGGATGGAACCATGGGGTTTGGATTTGTTGGGGCAGACCACATTAAGATTTCACATCACACATACAACGAGATTGAATCTCTGGCACCAATTGCAAGCTTGCAGAATTTTATAGGGAAAGCGAAAATCCAAGTTGATTAGGGGATAGAAGTCGCCTTAGTTTTGCCGGTTCCTGGAATTGCATTTGCATCTTGATTTAGGAAAAACATTAGGCCCATGCCCTCAAGTGTGTCGTTAGAATCGGGTATTTTTGCAGGTAAAGACCACGTTTGGATGCCTTGGTTTTGGATCGTCCTACCAAAGTTGATGGCCCAAGATTTTCCGGATGTTGCAGATGAACTTGAAATCATTCCCATTGGTATTGCGGCTTCGAATGTCCAGCCTGTTTCCGTATTTTCGGTTGCAAAGAACCATTTTGGGTTCCAGGAAAGATCTCCCCAGCAATCGTCAATTACATTCCCTAAAGAATCAATTTGGAATTGATAGCAAGTTGTGTAATCACGATCTAAATCGATTTGGAAATAAATCTGATCTTTGCTCTTTAAGGGCAGGTCTCTTGTAGGTGATGCTTTATTTTTGATTGGGGCTGGGTTTTTAGATGTACAGATTGCACTTATATATAAGAATTCGGCATCATATAGAGTTTTGAATTCTGTGTAATTTTCTTTTGCAGAAATTCCCGACCAATCAGTTAGTTTCACCGCCTTGGCTGTTTTCCAACATTCATCGTTAAGTTTGCCATCAAGAATTGGTTTTGAATCGGTAAGTTTGCATGTAAGTACCTCTTTGGGCGGTGTCCCCCTTCTTTCCATGATCCATAATTCTGCAAGGGCGTTTTGTTTCCATGCCCCTGGTGGTGCAGAACTAACAAATTCTTCAAGTGCTGTTTTAGCCTCTTCTATTTTGCCTAGATTTCTTTTCGCTGCTTGTGAAGAGAAAAAAAGCCTTGGGTCTTTTGCTGCCAACGGTCCAAATGCTGTAAGTGTCTTTTCTAGGCTTAAGCTATATTCAAACCAAGCTTTAGCTTCAGCGGGGTTATTTAATGTTTGAACTTCGCCTGAATGATTGGTTGTCATCACGGGTATTTCTGGTGTTTTTACAGTGACTTTTTTAGATTCATTGGGCCTTTTACCATTTGCTGGTTGAGTCGAAGGTGTTGGGGCAAATTTGTCCACAAAAATAGCAGGTTTTAGTGTTTCTGTTCCTGGCTTTCCTACTTCATGTTTTAGTAATGAAATGAACTGGCCTAGTTCGTGCCTTCTTCTTGTTTCCGTGCTACTGTCATGGAATATCAGCCATTTAATTGCATCCGCTGCGGATTGTGATGCAGGATAATTAGTGATAATTAATTTGAAGATTTCTCTCGAGGCGCTCCATTGGCCGTTTTTAAAAAACAAGATACCTATGTTAGACAGAAGCCTTGCAGCTTGTTCGTCTTCCAATCCCGCCACCATGGCTTGCATTTTAGAAAGCAGGATGGAGGGGTCGGAGTTTGGATCCAAAGGGGACTGGGATAATTTTCTTAGCAGGGCGCTTGATCTGATTGCGGCTAATTTTTCTTTGCTTAATTCGGTGTTTTGCCCTTCAGTTCTTTTGTTGATACCAGTCTGGCCATCTTCGAAATCTTGGAGATAATTTCTTGGTGTTTCTTTCGGGTTTACGGGTGAGAAACTGCACATGGTGTTAGTGTTTGGTTCGATTTTCAATGAAAATCTTAAAGGGTCTGCGTAATCTGTAAGGCTGCTTTCAAGCGATGATAGGGGTTCGCTTAGATTTAAATTGCATAGGCTTTTCCCCTGAAATTCTTGATGGATAATTTGTTTTGCTTTCCATGGAGTAAGAGCAAGTGTGGTCGTTTGTTCCTCAAAAGCAGTTGCAGTATTTGCCATCTCATTTGCTTGAACGACTGCATGTTTTATCACTTGATAAAGTGCTTCTTTTTGTGTTTGTTCCTGAGAACAAAGAACTATAAGGTCAGGTTTTGTAGATCGAATAGTGAGAGAAAGCATACGGAGGAGCTGATCGCCTGCCTTATTATTGTTGTAACGATCCCAGTTTTCCAAGATTTTTTGTGGAGTATCGTTTGCTTCAATAACAACGAGAGGGAAATGCCAATAGTTTTCTATGGTTGCTGTACCGGCTTTTCTTAGGTGGAATGCGAGACTATCCTCTTGTGAGGGGTAGGCATGATTGTTGGGGTTTAAAATAGAAGTGATGTTGAGGTTGGAAACAATGTTTTTTTTATCAAGTCCGAGGAATGCAGAAATTTCTGGCGATACATCTTTTAGCCCAGTTTGGATGACAAGGATTTTTGCCTGAGAAGCTCCACGCTTTTGGATTTCCCAGGTTTTTCCGCCATCCTTAGTTGCAAGTATGGTTCCGAATTCTCCAGCCGTCCAGCCGTTCATTTTGTCAATGAAAAAGACAGTGTTTAAAGTTGCATTATTATTTGTTTTAATGATTTCCCAAGTCTTACCAGCATCTTTGCTGTGAAATAAAACAGTTCCAGGTTTACCTGCAACCCATAGATGGTCTCCTGTTCCATGAATTGAATTGAAATCAATGCACGATGCCAATTCAGTGCTAAGGCCCATGTTTAGACTTGTCCAAGAATTACTTACCAAGGTGTCGTTTGCAAGTATTTGAGAACCTTGCCCAACAAGGAAAATGGTTTTTAGGTTGTTATGTGATGATTTAAAAGACCGATTGGAGATTTCAGAATTTTCAGTGACTTGGGATTTGAAATTAACAAGGTTTGCAAGCGAGTTGTGGTTACCAGCTAAGAAGCCAGATCCATTGCCAGTTAAGGCAGCAGTGTACCATGTTCCATTTTTAGGCCCATCGCCTTTTTTCCAGCTTTTTCCGCCATCGGTGGTGAAGAAAAAACCTGCAGGGTAAGCGTCGGTGGAAGCGCCAGCAAGTATTCCATGTTCAGCATCAGAAAACTTTACGAAGTTTAGGCCTGGGAGGGAGTTGTGTAAAAATTTAGTCCATCTGATTCCTCCATCTTTGGTGAAAAGAATCACCCCAACTGAATCTAATGTTGGGTGGTATTCTGTTCCGACAGCCCAACCGAAATACGGACTGAGAAAATGCAAAGATTTTAAGGATGCACGAGTTCCTGTAGGTTGGCGCTCCCAATCTTTTCCGCTGTTGATTGTGTGCCAAATCGCTCCTTCATCACCTACTGCCCAGCCTTCTTTGGCATCTACAAATTGAATGGCTCGTATTGCTGCGTCATCAAAAAAAGGTAGCTGAGATTGAGCGAGAGAAAAATGCAGGTTAAAAGTGAGTGCCACGAAAAGTAGAGCCACTTTGACAAATAATTTCAGCATATCAATCCTTACAGCAATCAAAAAAGTTGAATTACAATCAACAGCGTGATTCTGCAATGAAACGGATGTTTTGGTCAACCCGTAAAGAAGCTGCTTTTGCCTATCTTACCTATTTGTTTTCTTGCCAGATTTCTTTGGGAGATGAAAATTCTGCACTCGCGGGCGTAGAGATACCAATCCCTTCTGCAATGATAGATGCCGCAAGTTGGGGTGATACTTTGTCTTTAATTAGCAAGTTTTTAATGCCCCCACCAAATGCTATTAGCGGAACATGCGTGTCATAGGGGTGTGAGCTGCCATGGGTGGTACCGGTTAGGTAGGCTCCTGGGATGTAGTAGGGTTTCAAAATAAAACATATGTCCCCACTTCTTCCTTTGAACCAACTTTTAGAAACACTAACCAATAAAGGGTCAGAAGAAGTGGAAGCTTGGGTTATTTCTTTGGAAGTGTAGGCGGTCAGAATTCCAGGCTGTGATGCTGCCCAAGTTTTAATATGAGTTGTTGCATCATCAAGATTAATCGAGTTTGCTTTAAGTGCTGCATAGTTAAGGTAGGCGGACGTGTCTGAAAATGCTTCCAGATACTTTGCAGGTGCATTGGGCTTGCCGAATTTTCCCTGCAGTGCTGTTTCAATTTCTTTAGCAAATTTATCGGTCGCAAGCCTGCCTGCATCCAACCCCTTGGCTTTGGAAACTTCTGGCAAAGGGCATATCCCGTGATCTGCAGAAAGAGCGATTACATAATTGTTTTTGCCAACTTCCTTGTCGAGATAAAGCAAAAGATTGCGAATCAACAGGTCAGTGCGTAAAGTGGTGTCAAAAACTTCCTGTGAATCAGGGCCCCAAGAATGCCCTACTGAATCGTTGCTGGAAAACGAAATAAGCAGCATATCAGGCTGAGTGTTTTTCCCAAGTTTTTCTGCCTTGATTGCCTTCATAGCGAGTTCTATGAGAACATCATTTCCGAAGGGTGAATTGTAAAGCGCATCGTAATAATCCTTCTCGGTTTTTCCGAATGGATGGGGGAAGGACTTACCCTGACTTTTGCCATTCCCTTCACCCGTTTGTTCGTCAATACTTGAAAAAATCTTGTAATCTTTGTCTGGGTATAGTTTTTCCCAAGATTTATTTCTCCACTGGTCTACGAATTTGGATTCATTGAAGTCTGCCAACCAAGGGGATATTTTATTACTGTAATAGGAAGAGGTATGGAACTTTCCTGAAGAGGAGTCAAACCAGTAGCAGTAATCAGGCTTCATTCCGCCTGGTAATACCGAGGAACGATCCTTGAAAGATAATGAGACGACTTTGCCTTGATTATTGGTGGAGCGCTTTAAGGCATCGCCAAGTGTTTCAGCCCTAAGTTTTTCAGGAGTTCCGCTGACCCGTATTTTTACCGTAGTTCCAGGTACAGCAATTACTACAGGAACCGGAGGGATACTTGTCCATCTTGAGCTTGCTGCACAATAAGAATTTTTTCCTTCTTTACGATCGTACCAATCATTTCCAATAATTCCATGAATTGAAGGAGTCGCACCTGTGGTTAAAGTTGCATGCCCTGCACCAGTAACTGTTCCAGAATAAGGGTAATGGCAGTTTTCAAACCAAGTGCCTTCCGAAGTAAGCCTTAAAAAGCCATCCTTTACAAAATGATCCTGCCACTTGGAGATGTAATCACCACGAAGCTGATCAAAAACCAGAAGGATACCAAGCTTGGGTTTTTGTTGCTCTGTTTGTGAAAGCAGGAGATTGCAGTTAAATAAGAGCCCGAGAGCAATTATAGCAACAAATAAATTTCGCATTAAAAACCTTTTTATTAGTCAAAAGGGATTTCAATGGATCCCGTTTCAAATTAGAATTTAAGCTATTATAGGCAAAGTAACAAATGAAAGTTTATTGGAAAAATGGTTAAGAATTGGGGCGGTCTACTATTATTGATGATTACCTTAACGGCTTGCGCTTGTTGGTCAAATCGATCTATTGCTGAAGAAAATACAGGATTTCTGGATGATGTAATGCCGCTTTTAAGCCGGGCTGGGTGCAATCAGGGGCCTTGCCATGGTAGTTTGCATGGCAGAGGCGGTTTTCGGCTTTCATTGCGTGGCGAAGATTCTGCGTTTGATTATCTTGCAATTGTAAAGAATGCAGGGATGAGGCGGGTGGATACTGGAAATCCCGAGGCAAGTTTATTACTTAAAAAAGCAATTGGCGAAATTCCACATGAAGGCGGTAAAAGATTCGACAGGAATTCCCAAAGTTTTCTACTGATTCGTAAATGGATTGAAGATGGGGCCTTGCCTCCCGCACATTTTAAAAGCACAACAACCAAACTTGAAATTATCCCAGCCGAGATTTTTCTCGAAGGTAAAACGAATTCTTTCCCCATTAAAGTTTTAGCGACTGGAAAGTTTAAAAACCAAAGTGATGTTTCCTCTTTTACCAGCTTTGAAACAAGCAGTCCTTTGATATCGCTGTCCAACGAAGGTAAGGTCGTTTGCGATGATTTTATTGAAGGAAGTATAACTGCTCGCTATCAGGATCAGCAGGTTTCAGCAAGGATTATTCGGATACCGATCCGCAGTCCAATCCTCGCAAAAGAATTCCCTAAGCCTTTAAACTATGTTGATCTTCATGTGAATAAAAAGCTGGAGAAATTGAAGATTCTTCCGGGCTCTATTTGCTCCGACGAGGTTTTTTTGCGAAGGGTAACTCTGGATCTTAATGGTAGGTTGCCAGACGCAGAAGAGGCCCAGATATTTCTTTCAGATACTTCCCTAGATAAAAGAATAAGGTTGGTCAATTCCTTATTAGAACGAACTGAATTTTCTGATTTATGGGCTTTAAAGTGGTCGGATATTTTGCGTAATGACGAAAAGGTTTTAGATGCCAAGGGCGTACGGGTGTTTCACGATTGGATCAAAAGGTCCATAACAGAAGATAAACCTTTGAATGAGTTTGCCCGGGAAATCATCGAGGCGAAGGGCAGTAGCTATAGCCAGCCTGAAACGAATTTTTATCGTGCCCTTCGTGCTCCTGATGTTCGTGCGGAAGCTGTTGCACAGGTTTTTCTTGGGCTTAGGTTGCAATGTGCTAAATGCCATAACCATCCATTTGATCAGTGGACGCAGGAAGATTACCATCGATTTGCGGGTTTTTTTTCTAGGCTTGATTATCGGATTTTTGAAAACAAAAAGAAGGATAAATTAGATAAGAATGAATTTGTGGGAGAACAAACTATTTTGGTTAATCGTGCTGGTGCTGTGCTAGATCCAAAAGATGGTAAGCCTCTTGAACCACGGTTCTTGGGCAGCAAAGATTTAATTCTTGAGAAAAATGGCGAATGGCTCACGCAACTTTCTGGTTGGTTGGCTGATCCGCTGAACCCTTACTTTGCCAAAGCCCAAGCTAATCGCATTTGGTTTCACCTTATTGGACGTGGTATTGTTGATCCTATTGATGATTTTCGGGAAACCAATTTGCCTTCTAACAATGATTTACTTCAAGCCCTTGCTGCAGATTTTCAGAAATCAGGCTTTAGTTTAAAACACATGATTCGTGTTATTACCTTATCTGCAACTTATCAGCGAAGTTCTGCATCTTTGAACTCACCTGATGATTTTGGCAATTTTGCTTATTTCAAATCTCGGCCTTTGCAAGCCGAGGAATTGTTGGATGCCATTAGCAAAGTTGCTGGTAAAAAGCTGGGTACACAAAGTTTTACAGGAGCACCAACAGCGGTATCGAGTCCAGGGATCCGTTCTGGCTCTAAAGATAAAAGCCTAGCGATTGGTAGATTTTTAGCTTCGTTTGGAAAACCTAGTCGTTCTCTTACCTGTGAATGTGAAAGGGGTGAGGATAACACGCTGGGGCAGGCATTTCTTATGATTTCTGGAGATGTTGTTTTAGATTTATTGTCTGCTCAGGGAAATCGTATCGAGAAGTTTTTAAAGGATGATATGAAACCTGAGGTTGCACTTAAAGAAGTTTTTTTAATAGCTTTTGCCAGACAACCATCCTCCCTCGAAACTGCAAAAGCCAAAGCTATTTTACTCAAATCTAAAAACCCTAGAGATGGCTGGGAAGATATTCTTTGGGGGATTGTCAACTCTAAGGAATTCTTATTAAGGCAATAATGAAAAATATCTTTTTTTACTCTGCTGTTTTAGTGGTTGTTTTTTTACAAACCCCTTTAGCTTTTTGCTTTTAAGCTGACTTGAAGCAACCCCAGATCAATAATGAACTCCTTGGTTTTATCAAAGAGCATTTGGGCGTTTCCTCTTACGGAAATTACATGGGTGGGAAAAAAGTTGGTTGGGATACCGATGAGATTAAACTTACTAAGCTTAATGGCATGGAAGTAGTTTCCCAAGTTTCAGAGTCGTATTTCAAAGCGCTTTTTGGCGGTAATAAAACTGAAGTTTCCGATAGGACAGAAGTTTTCTACAGTCTTGTGGGTAAGGGTGAAATTCTTCTCATCAAATCGTTTCATCTTGAGAATGGTGCAAAAAAAACTAGAGAACTTAGCCTACAAAAAGGTGGTTTCACCTTGGTCACCACAACTCAAAATCGTTTAGACGAAAAGAAGGTTTCCAAACCCAAAGAAAACCTTTCGATGCAAATGGATCTAGCATCATGGCTTAAAAGTAAACGTATCAAAGGAGATGTTTTTGATTGTTTTTCCACATCCGTAGAAGAAGACGATCTTAATGTTCCCACCCGCTATATCTACAAAAGTAAAAAAAACATCCAAGTATCCGGTGGAGAGTTGATGGTTAATGAAGTGGATCAAGAAACGCATGGTGCTATTTTTTATTCCCTTTTAGAAAACAATGGCAGGCTTTATTATGGCCGTATGGGGAAAATTATCGAATACCGCCTTGAAAGTAATGATGTTGCTAAAAAGCTTGATAATGATCTTGTGGATCTTATTCAAATATCTGCAGTCACATTGGACAAAAAGCTGGGTGATCCGGTTAAAATTAAATCACTCAAATTGAGTTTTGTTGCTGATGATGATTTTGATGTTCCCCAATCGCATAGGCAAATAATCAGCAAGGGTAAAGACAATAATTTGGTCATGGAGATCAAGCGTGATTTTATTATTAAAAACGGGAAGGCTCTTCTTCCTGATGAACGAAATCGTTCTCTTGCCTTCAGTATTAGCACTCCTTCCGATAATCCTAAAATTATCGCTCTAGCCGCCAAAATTGTTGGGGATGCTCCTACTGATTTCGAAAAGGCTTCCCGGATTGTTAAATGGATTTTTACAAATCTTGAAAAAACTATGGCTAAAAATAGTGATAATGCACTTGATATTCTTGATAAAAAAGCAGGCGATTGCACCGAACATACTCTTCTTTTTGTAACATTGGCCCGCGCTGTTGGTATACCTTCCAGAGAAGTTGGTGGTATTGCTTATATGGCTGGCGAAAAAGTTCCTAAAATGGCTTGGCATGCTTGGGCCGAATTTCATGATGGGAAACAATGGCTTACCGCGGACCCTACTTGGAATCAAACTCTTGTTGATGGAACGCATATTAAGTTTAGCGAAGGTTCCACCGATTTAAAATGGCTCAATATTCTTGGCGGTT
>JAPLNF010000340.1:0-1070 GCA_026692965.1 Planctomycetota bacterium | reverse complement strand
ATATTCTTGTCGGTTTGACTTTGCAAGTTATTGATTTTCAAAAAGATTAGTTAAGTATAATCAATCTTAATGCTTAATGAATCATGAGGCTTTAAAATGTTTTCCCGAAGAAGTTTTATCAAGCAAGGCGCTGCACTTTCTGTCGTTGGGTCTGCTTTGCCTAATACACTTCTAGCTGCAAATCCCAAAGCGAAAGCAAAATCAATTATTTTTTTGCACCAATTTGGCGGCCCAAGCCAGATGGATACCTTTGATTTGAAACCCAATGCACCCGATGCGTACCGCGGGCCTCTTAAAGGTATTTCCTCAATTGTTCCTTCCATGCCCATTGGGGAAATGCTTCCCAATATGGCTAAGGTGATGGATCGAGTAACTATTATTCGCAGTGTGCATCATGAGATGAAGAATCATAATTCTGCAGCCTATTACAGCCTTACTGGTTATTCGCCTGCAACTGATGATCAGAGGTTGCGTGATACGCTTGATTTGTTTCCTGCTTATGGTTCGATTGTCAGTAAATTTAAGCCGAAATCTGGTGGTGTTCCGTCCTTTATTTCTTTTCCTCATGTAATCAGGGATGGGTCGGTTACCCCTGGGCAACATGCTAGTTTTATGGGAAAAACCTACGATCCTTTTTTCATTGGTCAAGATCCCAACTCTGCAGATTTCAATCTTCCCGAACTTATTCTTCCTTCTGGTATCAACCCTGAAAGAATTGCAAACCGGAAAGAAATGATGTCTATCATTGATGCTGAAACTAAGATCCTTGAGAAATCTTCCAAGGCTAAGGGCATTCAGGATAATTATGATCGGGCTCATGATATGCTTACTTCCAAATCTATTCGAACTGCATTTGATATTTCCGCAGAGCCCCTTGCGGTGCGGGAACGCTATGGCAGAACCACCTATGGACAATCTTGCCTTCTTGCAAGAAGATTGGTGGAGGCAGGTGCGACATTTATTAACGTTTATTTTTCTTCGCAGATTGGCGGTTGCGAAGGTGGGTGGGATACCCATGGGTTTAATGATAAACCTATGTACCCCGTAATGAAAAATCATCTTTTGCCCAT
>JAPLNF010000339.1:8497-21630 GCA_026692965.1 Planctomycetota bacterium | reverse complement strand
TCCCTATCAAGTTGAAAAATTCCGTAACGAGGCTTACGCACGATTCCAATCAGGGAATATTGATGAAGCTAGGGGAATTACTTTCAAAATACTTGATAAAATGCCTGACCATGGTGATTCTTTGTATTTGTTGGGGGTAATCGCACATGGTGAGAAAAAAATAAAAGAAGCCCTTGGGTGGATTTCCAAAGCAGTACAAAGTGCTCCTAAAAATGCGATTTTCTGGAATTCCTTGGGTGAATTATATCTGGATAGTGAAAACCAAAAAGATGCAGAGTATAGTTTTCAACAATCAATTATTTATGATGCTGGATATGCTCGGGCTTTCAATAATCTTGGAAGGCTCAAGATGGTTCAGAAGGACAATACTTTAGCGCGTTCGTTTTTCGAAAAAGCCACATTAGCTAATCCCAACTATGCAATTGCATTCAATAACCTAGGCGTGGTTTTGCAGGGGTTAAGATTGCACGATGATGCAAAAGTTTCTTTTGGAAATGCATTGAATATTAGGCCGAATTACCCTGAGGCCCATTTTAATATTGCCAATACTTTGTTTAATCTAGGTGATGTGGTTGGTGCAATTGAACATTATCAGAAAGCAATTAATGCCAAGCCTGATTATGCAAAAGCGTACTTTCAAATGGGATTGTCGTTGCAGCAATTACGCAGAGATTATGACGCATTGGCCTGTTTCCAGAACGCGGTAAAATTAACACCCAATGATACTGAGATGCTTGCAAAACTTGGTGATCACCTACTTGTCAAGCATGATTGGAAAGAAGCAATTGCAGTATTGGAAAAAGCAGTTGAAATAGATCCAAATGCTATGGAGGGATTCGCACGCCTATGCCACGCCAGGCAGTTGGTTTGCGACTGGAGTAGTTACCATGATGATTTGGATTTATTGTGGAATGATGTCGAAATAAAGATTGGAAAAGGTGAATGCCCTGCAGTTGGTCCCTTTCAATCCCTTACAGTTCCTTGGTCGTTGGATCGGTTGCAGATGATCGCTAGGATGCATAGTGCCAAAACTAAAGCTGAAATCGGGATTGAAAAGTTACATCAATTTGATGTGCATATGAATGATTCATCACCAAGATTACGAATTGGTTATTTGTCAGGAGATTTTTATAATCATCCGATCAGTCATCTTTTGCACGGTTTTTTCGGAAGACATGATCTGAAAAAGTTTGAAGTTTTTGTTTATTCATTCAGTCAAAAAGATGACAGTGATTTCCGTAAAAGAATTGAAAGTGAGAGTGAGCATTTTATCGATGTTGCAGGAAAGAATGCCAAAGAAATAGGACAGCAGATTGCCTCTGATAATATTCATATTTTAGTGGATTTGATGGGTTATACAGGTTTCAACCGAGTTGCTTCATTTGCAATGCGGCCTGCCCCAATTCAGGTGAGCTTTTTAGGCATGTTGGGAACTATGGGGGCTGATTTCTTTGACTATATTATAACGGATTCATTTTTGACGCCTGAAGACTATCAGGTTTACTTTGATGAAAAATTTGTCCTGATGCCACATTCTTATTTAATTGCGGAACTAGAATCTGAATGCCCCTCTGAAAATGTGGATCGGGAAAAGTATGGTTTGCCTGCTAATGGTTTTGTTTTTTGTAGTTTCAATACCAATTATAAAATTGAGCCAAAAGCTTTTTCTGTTTGGATGCGAATTTTAAAGCAGGTGCCCGGTAGTGTGCTATGGCTTGCAGGGCAATCAGGTGGTGCGTTGCTTGAACAAAATCTTCGTAAAGAAGCTACTCACTGCGGTGTAGATGATAGCAGATTAATTTTTGCAGGTTTTCTTCCAAGAAATGAACATTTGAAGCGGCATCAAGTTGCTGATTTGTTTCTTGATTCGTTTGTTTATAATGCTGCAGCTACATCAAGCTTAGCTTTGCAATTAGGCCTTCCTGTAATTACTTGTTCAGGTGATACGTTTGCTTCTCGTGTTGGGGGTAGTTTGTTGAAGTCGGCCGATTTGCCCGAATGTATCGCAAAGGATCCCAGCGACTATGAAAGGCTTGCTGTAAAGCTTGCAAATGATCCAAACTTACTGCAATCGTATCGAGCTCGATTACTTAAGAATCGGTCAAAATCACCTTTATTTGATACAAGTCGTTTCGTTGGCAATCTTGAAAAGGCATATAGTTTTATGTGGGAAAATTGTAAAGCGGGTAATACCCCGAGGCCATTTAAAGTTGAGGAATAACTTAACTAAAGAGTTTTTAAATATTCTATTACTTGGGACCTTTCCTGCTCGGTTAGGTCGTCACCAAAAGTATGTCCGATATTCAATCTTCCTGAGGTGGAAGTGTCGTACCACTTTCGTTGTTCTGTGATCTTTTTACCTTGAAGGTGATCGCTGTTGTTTTTAAATTGATAATTCCAGCCTAGTTCTTTCTGGTTGTAATTTGCAAATTTATTTTCAAAATCACGGGTGAAAACCTTGGGTCTCGCCTTGGAATTTAGAAGGGTATAAACCGAAGGTATGGATCCATTGTGAAGATAAGGTGCAGTTGCCCAGATTCCATCTAAAGGCGGGGCTTGATATCCATCGGTTTCGCGAGCCTTGTAATCATCGGAAAACCAACCTTGAATTTCTTTTGAGAACCATGAGGAATTGTAAAATCTACCAAAGTCTTTGGTGATGCCAAAAAAGCGTTTATCGTCTGTCCCAATAACTTTGAGCGGGATAATTTTATTAGGATATTTCGGTTTCTCGCCATAAGTGCCATGGCATTTTGAACAGTTATTTTCAAATAATCCCTTTCCTTGTGCAGCAAGAGAATAGTCGATCGCGAAAGGGTAAGAAGGCGATTGAATCGAAAGCATAAAAGCTTGGAGGTCTGCGAATTTTTTTTCAGTGGTGTTGAAGTGATCTGGGCCATGAAGAGGGCTCATCATGAATTGCATTACGGAGCGAACAGATCTGGCATCCGCCCCACCAGTTGCATACATCGATTTTTTCTTTTTCAATAGCCACCATGCCGGTGGATCTTCGTGCAGTTCGTCGTTAAGGCCCAAGTTAGCCCAAGATGTTTTCAGGGATAGATCCGGATTACGAAATCCCATAAGAAAAACAGAGACAGCTCCTGCTTCATTTGTACCCCGCGAATTCCCGAAGCGAAAATTAAGAGGCTTTTTATTGCCATCGGCTTTATTCATGTCTTCGAAAAAAGTCTGAAGGTCGAGTGAGTTATTACCTAAGCCGGGATAAGGTTTTCCGTCGAGTATACCACCATGGCAAATCAAACAATCAAGAGCAATGCCCTTTACTGTTCCGAGGGTGAGTGGGAAAGGCGCAAGTTTAATCCCCATGGGTAGGTCGTCATTTTGGTAGGGAGCTTGGTGCATGCCGTAGCGGGATTCAAAAATTTGAAGTGCGATTTTAGGGCTGGGTCGGGATTCGAGATCCCATTGTTTATAAATGTTATTTAAAGCTTTTAAAGTAAAAGAAGGGGCTGCAAAATCTTTACTTTGCAAATAAGCTTGCCCATTAAAAGCATCGTTTTGTTGAGAACAAAGCAAGGTGGTAATCAAAAAGAGAAGATTCATTTTGTCGCCTTGAAAAATTAACTTGTTGCACCTTATTATTAGCGTTCATGCCTCGTAAAGGAACTAATTATTTTTGCGACCCCAGCGTAATTTAGCAGAGCGAGATCTTGGATTCAGCATTTTTTCTTCGTAAGACGGTCTGATTGGATCTTTGGAAATTTCACAAAATACGCCTTGGTCGAGGAGGGTTGCCAAGCTTTTTTTTACAATTCGATCTTCTCCTGAATGAAAACTAATGAAAGCAACGGTGGCGCCTGGTTTTAAAATAAAAGGAAGAATACGGATAAGAGATTTTAAATTATCCAGCTCGCGGTTTACAAGAATTCGCAGAGCCTGAAAAACTTGGGCCAGCACATTAGCAGGCTTGACATCGCCCCTTGCAAAAACTTGTTGGTTTGATTTCCTCAGGCTATATTTTCCTACAACATGCGAAAGATCGGTGGTGTTTCGAATCATTCCTGCCAAGTAATTATCTTTAATATCTTGGGCAATAAGGTCAGCTTTTTCGACATCGCCAAACTCTGCTAGTTTTTCTGCCAAAGTCGCCACATCAATTTTCTCTAGTATTTGGGCGAGTGTCTGGCCTTTAGATGTGTCCATTCGCATATCAAGAGGCCCTGGGCGAATGTAAGAGAACCCCCGTTCAGGATCATCGATCTGAGGGCTGGAAACTCCTAGGTCAGCTAGAAGTGCATCAACTTGAAAAACTTCTTTTTCCATGAGTAATCTATCGAGCCCAGCAAAGTTACCGTGTAAAAAATCAAACGAATCTGCATGGTCGCCAAGTTTTTCTTGTAATCTTTGAACTGCAAGTGGATCTAAATCGACTCCGAAAATTTTACCACCTGGGGCCACTAAGGGTAGCAATAGAGAGGTGTGCCCTCCTGCTCCAAGGGTGCAATCGACAATAATTTTGCCCGGACTTGGGCATAATATGTTCAGGATTTCATCTGCTAAAACAGGCAGATGGTCTCCTTCGGGAGTCGTTCGCATGTGATTGTTTTCAATAAGTGTTACAAATTAAGATGAAACCAAGTATTATCTTAATGAATGTTAGGCGATTAAACACTTTTAAAGGGAATTGAAATGTTGAGAGGTATGCTTTTTGATTTTGATGGAACACTTGCGGATAGCTTTGAGGCAATTGCTGAAAGTGTAAATTTTGTAAGATCTGAGAACCACTTGCCAAAATTAAGATTTGAAGAAATCAAAGCTCATGTGGGGCATGGTTTAGAGCATTTAATGGAGAAAATGCTTCCAGGTTGCGATATAGGGGATGCTAAAAAAGCCTATCATGCGCATCATAAAGTTCACATGAAATCCCATACTAGGCTATACCCGCACGCTCGTGAATTCTTAAACAAGCTGCACCTTTCTGGGATTAGTATGGGGGTTTGCAGTAATAAACCTGTAGGATTTACTACGGAATTGATCGAGCACCTTGGTATAAGTGCATTTTTTAAAGTGATTCTGGGGCCTGAAGATGTTCCTAATCCTAAACCTGCTCCCGACATGTTGATTGAAGCTGCCAAAAGACTGCAGATTAATCATAATGAAGTTGTTTATGTGGGCGATATGGATGTGGACATTAAGGCGTCTGGTGCTGCGGGGATGGATGTTTGGATTATTCGCCATGATGATACTTCGTTCCAGATTTCAGAAAAAATAGCAATTGAAAACATTTATGGGTCGTTTTTAGAAATTGAGGAACGAAAGAGTTGGCTTTTTGTCGGACATAAAGGGAAATAGGATGCGTATAATAGTAATAGATAAAAATAGGCTCGCCAAAGGCTCAATGTTGTGCCAAGTATAATAATTTTAAAAGGTTTGGACGAAGGCAGGCGATTTGAACTGCTAACCCCTCTCAGTGCAATAGGGCGGGATCAGGCATGCTTTATCCGTTTACAAGACACGGAGATTTCTCGTAGGCATGCGGAAGTTTACAAGTCACCTGATGGTTTTCGGTTTCGGGACTTGGGAAGTGCGAATGGCTGTTTTGTTAATTGCAAATCGGTTCGGGATGTTTTGCTAAAACCAGGTGATCAGATTCAGGTTGGACAAACTGTTTTACTTTTTGCTCCTTTAGCGGGTGAAATGGGGACGGAGTCTAACGATCCTTTTCTAGAAAGCCTGAAAATAAGGCCCCCAAAAGAGCCCGAAAATTTCGAGCGATCCTTTGCTCTTTTAGGCACCGTGCCCGAATCTGAAGGCAGTGCCTTGCTTTCTAGGCCTGAAGGTGCGCAAGGGGATTGGTTGCGAAGTGCGCTTGCTAGGCTTGGTATGATTTACGAAACGATAAATGCCACCAGTCAAATTCTAGATATTCAACTGCTGTTGGATCGCATATTGGGCCTTGTGCTTAAAACCCTTTCTGCTGACCATGGATCTGTACTGCTTTCGGCATCATTTGCTCAGTCAGCAGCCCTAAAATCGCAGGGTGATTCTGAATCTTATGGGGATTTTAAAGTTGTAGCCCGGGCTAGTGCTGTCCCGGGTAAAGGGGATTCTCTTATAAGCAGGACGGTTGTGGATCATGTAATGCACGAGAAAATCGGTGTGCTTGTAAGTGATGCGATGAATGATTCAAGGTTTAATGCGGTACAAAGTATTGTTCGTTCTGGGGTGCGAGAAATTATTTGTGTCCCGATGCGAGGCAGGCACGCTACTGTTGGGGTGATTTATTTAGATAAGCACCCAATTGAACCTGCAGAGGATATTCATGGTGCCCTTAAGAGGAATGCTGCATTTGAAAAAGAGCATTTGACCCTTGCGATAGCTGTTGCGCATCAAGCTGCGCTGGCAGTCGAAGACACGCTTTATTACAAGGCTAGGGTTCAAGGGGAAAGGCTCGCAGCGGTCGGGGAGGCTGTAGCCCATCTTTCGCATCATATAAAAAACATATTGCAAGGCTTAAAAAGTGGTGGCGAAATATTGAAAATGGGTGTCCGAGATCAAGAAATGCCCTTGTTGGAGCAGGGGTTACGCATCATAGAAAAAAATCATACACGCCTTTTTGATCTTGTAAAAGATATGCTGGGGTTTTCAAAAGATCGTGAGCCTGCATTTCAAGAGAAAAATCTAGTCGAAATTTTAACCGATGTTGTTGAATTGTCTGAACCCATGGCGAAAGGCAATGGGGCAGAGATCCGCTTCGAGACCTTTGCGCAAGAAGTAATGGCTTTTGTTGACCCGGAGGGGATTCACCGAACCATTTTAAACTTGGTTAATAATGCCATTGATGCAATTCGTGAAAAAAGTTATGGATTAATCATTATTGGTTTGAAACAGTCTATTGAAGCCGGATTTGTGGAAATCGTGGTTTCGGATAATGGTGAAGGAATAGCGGAGGCTGATATAAAGACGATTTTTGCACCGTTTCAAAGCTCTAAAGGTAATTCTGGTACAGGTTTAGGGCTAGCAGTAGCTCGGAAAACTGTCGAGGAGCACAAGGGTGTTATTTGGGTGGAAAGTAATCCGAACGAAGGGGCGTCCTTTTTTGTGAAAATTCCGTTGGGGATTCCTGTGAAAGGTTGAGTTTGAGCGTTTTTGTTGGAAAACCTCTTCAAACTGATTTAACCTTAAGCAAAGAATCTATTCTTGATGGAAATTTTGCTTGGTTTAATGGTTTTTTGGTGTATTTGAGTTAGAATTAAAATTGAAAATATATGATTTAGCTGCGAGGTGATTCTATGTCTTCAGGAAGTGTTGGATTTAGGCCAAATTTGGAAGCTATCGAATCTATGTACCTAGCTTGGAGAAGTGATCCTTCAAGTGTAGAGTCCTCTTGGTCTATATTCTTTGAAGGTTTTGAAATCGGATTGCAGCAGTCCAAAGGTGATCAGTTAACCATGGAATCGACCGATTCTATGGCAAGCCTAGCTGAAAAACTAATCGGTATTTTTCGAGATTATGGGCATTTGCAGGCAAGTCTTGACCCCTTGCAAATCGAGTCCGTTTCGCAGCAGATTCTTAATAAATCACTTCAAGATCTTGTTGAAAAACATTTGGGGGCCAATTTTTCCATCCCAAGTTTTACACCTTATCCTAATGGTACGATTCGTGGGCTTGTAAAGGTTCTTCAAGATATTTACTGCCGTAGCGTTGGCGTTGAAATTACGCATTTGCATGATGGTGGTGAAAGAGATTGGCTTATTTCGAGGATCGAAGAAAAGGCAGGAAAAATCGAGTTCTCTTCGACTGATAAAAAAAACATATTGCAACAAATAATGCGGGCAGATCTCTTCGAAAAGTTCTTGCACCATAAGTTCGTTGGCCAAAAAAGATTTTCCCTTGAGGGAGCTGACTCCCTTGTTCCGCTTCTCGAGTCTGTTGTTGAAGGTTTTCCTGACCTTGGCGGGGAACAACTTGTGCTTGGGATGGCCCATCGAGGCAGGCTTAATGTCCTTACCAATGTAATGATGAAGCCCTATGGCGATGTTTTTTTTTTTTTTGAAGAAAATTTTTCTACTACAAGTATTATTGGTGATGGGGATGTGAAGTATCACCTAGGTTATTCCGTTGATAGGCAAAATTCTAAAGGGAAAAGCTTACACCTTTCCCTTACACCCAATCCCAGTCATCTTGAGTTTGTTAATCCCGTAGTTGAAGGCAGGGTAAGAGCAAAACAAGATTTGCTTAATGATTCAAGCAGGCGTGCGGTTCTTCCTGTATTGATTCATGGCGATGCTGCATTTGCTGGTCAAGGGATTGTGCCTGAATCTTTAAATCTTGCAGGTTTAGAAGGTTATACTACTGGTGGCACTTTTCATGTCGTAATTAATAACCAAATTGGTTTTACGACTCGTCCTTCTGATTCTCGTTCCACATCCTATTGTACCGATGTAGCAAAGATTATTCTGGCACCCATTTTTCATGTTAATGGGGATGATCCTGAGGCTGTTGTTTGGGTTGGAAAGCTTGCATTGGAATATCGCCAACGCTTTGGCAAAGATGTAGTTGTTGACATTGTTTGTTACCGCAAGCATGGCCACAACGAAGGTGATGAGCCTTCATTTACCCAGCCCATTATGTATCAAAATATAAAAACGAGGTCTTCACCCGCAGTTAAGTACGGTGAAAAATTAGTTCTCGATGGGGTTTGTTCTTCTGAGGAAGTTGCGGCAATTGGTTCCGAATTTGAATCTCGTCTTCAACGTTCGTTGGATGAAATGAGAAACAATCCTGTTTCTTATCAGCGGATGTCCGCGTTCCAAGGCGCTTGGAAGAATTTAACCAAGCAATATTCGCATAAAGCTGTAAAAACCGGTGTGCCAGAAAAAGAATTTAACCTAATTGCTCAGGCGTTGATTAATGTGCCATCAGGTTTTAATGTGCACCCCAAAATTTCGACACTGATCCGCTCTAGGGGGCAAAATTTTGCTGATAAAAAGCCCATAGATTGGCCAACTGCAGAATTATTGGCTTTTGGATCTCTTGTTGTTGAAGGGCATAAAGTAAGGCTTAGTGGGCAAGATTCAAGAAGAGGAACATTCAGCCAAAGACATTCGGTTTTTTATGATTCAAATAATGGCCAGCCCTATTCGCCGTTGAATTTCATTTCTGATAACCAGGCCCCTTATGAAGTTTTTGACAGCATGCTTTCTGAGGCCGCTGTCCTTGGATTTGAGTTTGGCTATACGCTTGATAACCCTAATGTTTTGGTACTGTGGGAAGCTCAATTTGGTGATTTTTGGAACGGTGCGCAAGTTATTGTGGATCAATTTATTGCGTCCAGCGAATCCAAATGGAAACGCGAAAGCGGCTTGGTCATGCTTTTACCCCATGGGTATGAGGGGCAAGGACCAGAGCATTCCAGTTCTCGCATAGAGCGCTTATTGCAGCTTTGCGCAGAAAATAATTTGCAGATTTGCAATGCTTCTACTCCAGCGCAATATTTCCATTTGTTACGAAGGCAATTGCACAGAGATTTTCGTAAACCTCTGGCTATCATGACTCCAAAAAGCCTTTTACGCCATAAATTTGCCCTTTCTCCTGTAGAAGAATTTTTTACCGGTTCGTTTTTAGAAGTTTTGGATGATACCATTGTTGATCCTAATCGTGTGAAGCGCGTTGTTCTATGTTCTGGTAAGGTTTATTACGATCTTTTTGAACAAAGAATTAAGCAAGAAAGCTTTGAAACTGCTATCATTCGTCTCGAACAACTTTATCCATTTCCTGAAGAACAACTTAAGAAAATCCTTGACAGATATAGCAAAGCAACTGAATTTGTCTGGGTTCAGGAAGAATCGCACAATATGGGAGCTTGGTTTTTTGTAGAGCCAAGGTTCCGAAGTTTGGGCCATCTATTTGAATATGTTGGGCGTGATGAAAGTGCTAGTCCTGCGGTTGGATCTAAAAAAATCCATGATAGTGAACAAAAGCAATTAGTTGAAGCCACCTTCAAAAGTGAACTTCCTTTTTTTTCTAAGGTATTACCTGTATTCGGGAATAAGGCCAATGATGCTCAACCATCTAATGTCGGGGCCAAGGTTGATGCCCGTTAAATTTAAGATTTGAAGCTGTTTATATAATCCTGATCCTTAAGAAGTAAAAGTATGATCACTGAAATTAAAGTTCCATCTGTAGGCGAATCAATATCTGAAGGTGTTTTATCCAAGTGGTATAAGAAAACGGGTGATACCGTAAAAGTCAATGAGCCACTTTTTGAAGTGGAAACAGAAAAAGCAACTACCGAGGTTGTTGCTTCGCATGCAGGGGTTCTCACGACCCTTATTGCAGAAGGCGAAAAAGTTTTAATTGGAGCTGTTGTAGGTAAAATAAATATTGCTGCAGGTGGAACTGCTTCACCTACAATCCCCGCAAGCGTTTCTTCTGCTCCAGTTCCATCAGAAACCATTCCTACCGGGGCAGCTTCCAATCCTGCAGCTAGGCACCTTGCTGAACAAGCAGGAGTTGATCTATCTGCCGTAACCGGGTCAGGTAAAGGCTCCAGAATTCTTAAAGAAGATGTGGTTGCTCATGTTGAGTCTCAGGCAAAACCAAGTGCTATTGTTCCTAAGGATGCTCGAAGAGAAGTTGCTAGGGAAACCAGGCAACGTATGACTCCAATTCGCCAAAGAATTGCAGAAAGATTACTTCATGCCCAACAAAGCAGCGCAATCCTTACAACTTTTAATGAAGCAGATATGTCTGCGATCATGGCTTTTCGCGCTAAGTATAAAGAATCGTTTCAGAAAAAACATGGAGTAGGTCTTGGTTTTATGAGCTTTTTTGTTAAAGCTGTTATCGAGGGATTGAAAGCTTATCCCGCAGTAAATGCAAGAATTGATAATCAAGATATTGTGTATCAACACTTTTATGACATTGGTGTTGCTGTCAGCACTGAAAAAGGCCTGATGGTCCCCGTTCTTCGAAATGTTGACGAATTAACTTTTGCAGAAATTGAGAAAAAAATCGTCGAACTAGCAGTCAAGGCAAAAGACAATAAAATTGCTGTAAGTGATCTTCAGGGTGGTACTTTCACAATCACCAATGGTGGTACATTTGGGTCAATGCTTTCCACCCCGATTTTAAATCCTCCTCAAAGTGGTATTCTTGGAATGCATGCTATCCAAAAGCGTGCTGTTGTTGTTGATGACCAGATTGTTATTCGCCCTATGATGTATCTTGCGCTTTCCTACGATCATCGAATTATTGATGGTAAAGAAGCAGTAAGCTTTTTAGTGCGCATCAAAGAATGTCTGGAAAATCCTGAGCGCATTTTCTTTAGTGTTTAAGCATCTTGCGCTTTTCTACCGTGTTTCTTCCGTACCTTGTATTTGATTTATTTTGAGAAACAAATATGGCTATTGAATCTTTCGATGTCGCAATTATTGGCGGTGGGCCAGGTGGATATGTTGCTGCTATCAGGGCATCGCAACTAGGTTTGAAAGTTGTTTGCATTGAAAAACGCGAAACTTTAGGGGGCACTTGCCTTAATGTTGGATGTATCCCATCAAAGGCCTTACTTGAATCCAGTGAACTATTTCTCCAAGCATCCAAGCATTTTGAAAATCATGGGATTATTGTTTCAAAACCACAAATTGATGTTCCAGCAATGATCGCTCGGAAAGATAAAATAGTCAAAGGATTGGGTGATGGGATTGCTTCCCTGTTCAAGAAAAACAAAATCACCAAGATTGTTGGACTAGGGGAAATTATTTCAACCAATCGGGTTGAAGTTACTGACAAAGCAGGCGTAAAGTCGGAAATTGAAGCGAAATTTATTATTATTGCTACAGGTAGCGAACCAGCATCTCTTCCTTGTTTGCCTATGGATGGTGAATTTGTCGTAAGTTCCGCCGAGGCTTTGTGTTTTAAATCTGTACCAAAAGATCTTGTTGTTGTGGGGGCTGGTTATATTGGATTGGAAATGGGTTCGGTTTGGACTCGTTTGGGAAGCAATGTTCAGGTTTTAGAATTTTTACCCAAAGCCCTTCCTTTAAGCGACTCTGAGAGTGCATCTTTATTGCAGCGAAGTCTTGAAAAGCAGGGGTTGAATTTTAATTTTGATACTAAAGTAACTGGTGGCAAACGCGAAGGTAATCAGATTGTTATTGATTGCGAAAAATCAGGTCAGAAACTGCAATTTAAAGCAGATAAGGCTCTTGTTTGTGTTGGCCGTAAACCTAATTCTTTGGGCTTGGGAATCGAGGCACTAGGAATTGTCGTTGATCCGAAAACAGGGCAAATAAAAGTGGATCAATATTTGCGAACTGTAGTCCCCAACATATTTGCAATTGGAGATTTAGTATCAGGCCCCATGCTTGCCCACAAAGCCGAAGAAGAAGGCGTGGCTGCTGCAGAAAATATTCTTGGTGGCAAAACAACGGTTAATCACGATACCATTCCTAGTGTCATTTACACTTGGCCTGAACTATCCAGCGTAGGCAAAACTGAAGAACAATTAAAAGAAGCAAAGATCGCCTATAAAATTGGAAAATTCCCTTTTATTGCTAATAGCCGTGCGAGAACTATGGGCGAAACTGAAGGTATGGTTAAAATCCTAGCTCATGAAAAAACTGATCGAATCTTGGGCGTTCATATTGTTGGTCCACGAGCTTCCGATATGATTGCCGAAGCTGTTGCTTGGGTTGAAATGCAGGCTAGTTCTGAAGATGTTGCTAGAACTTGCCATGCGCACCCGACTCTTTCTGAAGCATTTAAAGAAGCAGCAATGGCTGTTGATAAAAAAGCGATTCATATCTAACCTTACATCTTGCCAAATCGTTATTATTGGTTTTTTTTTTGCTTTCCAGCAAATTCAACCAAGCAAAGTCGATTCATGTTGATCGATCATCATGCAAAATTAGGATGTGAGAAAAGTAAGTTATCTATTTCTTGGTGTAATTTTCCTTGTGGGCATTGCTGGATTTAATCTGGATGCTCAGACAGGCCCTTCGCTTGACTTTGTAGGTAAAGAAGTAATTGTCTCCAAACCTGACTCTAAGGGAAATAGATACCGCGACCTTGAGTTAACTATTAAAATTAGAAGGCTATTGTCTGAAGATCCAGATTTAAGTCAGCTGAACATAGGTGTTAGCGTTAAGGATGGTGTTCTAAGGCTT
>JAPLNF010000339.1:0-8492 GCA_026692965.1 Planctomycetota bacterium | reverse complement strand
CCCTGTACCAAGTGTCGAAAAAACACAGAAGGCTCTTGCCAAGGTTGGTACCGTAAAGCTTGTTTTTGATGTGAAAAGTGACCTTTACTTGGGAGTTATTGAAGACATTCCACCACCACTCTTTATCAAAGATTAATTTTAAACTTAAGTTTATTCACTTTTTTTGCCATTTTTCATTTCCCTCTATCACAATCTGGGTTTCCCTCTTTTCCTGTTTTTGTTACTAAATAGGCATCTTGTAATTAGATTTTTAGGGAAAGGATTTCTTTATGGACTTGCGTGGAGTAATACTTGCTGGCGGTAAAGGCACTCGTCTTGGTGAATTGACCAAGGTTACCAATAAGCACCTTCTTCCTGTCGGACCTTATCCTATGGTTTACCATCCGCTCAAAAAAATGACAGGATGCGGCATTAAAGACATTTTGTTGGTTTCAGGCACTGAACATATGGGCGATTTCGTTGAATTATTGGGCAGTGGAAAAGATCATAATTGCAGGCTTACCTATAGGGTTGCACAAGCTCTTGGCCTTGCGGAAGGTTTCTCCAGAGATGCTAGAAGTCTTGTTATTCTGGGCGATAATATTTTTCAAGATAATTTGGTTGAGTTTGCCAAGGAGGCTGCAAAGCACCCCGATTCAGCTTTCGTTGCATTGAAAAAAGTCCATGATCCGCAGCGTTATGGTGTTGCTGAGATGAAGGATGGGAAAATCCTTTCGATTGAGGAAAAGCCAAAAAATCCCAAAAGTGATTTTGCTGTTGCTGGTATTTATATCTATCCTGCAGATGTTTTTGAAGTCATTAAAACGCTTCGACCTAGCCACCGTGGTGAATTAGAAATCACCGATGTTAATAATTACTTTTTAAATAATGGACGTCTTCGTTATCAGACTCTTGATGGGTATTGGACTGATGCCGGAACTTTGGATTCTCTTGCGGTTGCTAATCAATTAGTTCAGGGAACTGACCCTCGCTTTTAGTGATATAGTTAAAACTAGGCCCGAGATTGCTAATGTTATTTTGTATATTGATGACACTAGTAACGATCGGGCATTTTAGCTTTGTTCTCTTTTTACATAATTGGTTTTATTCTAAACCATTTCCAAGATTACTGGGTGACCTGATTCAGGCCACCCATATTTTATTTGGGATTATTGGATTGCTTTGGGTTTATACGGTCGCCCAAAAAATTGAAACTTTTATTGCTAATCCTAATCTGATTTTCCTTTCTGATCTTTTGCTTGATTATGGACTTTTCTGT
The DNA here is from genome assembly GCA_026692965.1 of Planctomycetota bacterium. Taxonomy (GTDB): domain Bacteria; phylum Planctomycetota; class Planctomycetia; order Gemmatales; family Gemmataceae; genus UBA969. The sequence continues at coordinate 7,234 of JAPLNF010000339.1, read as the reverse complement.
TTGTGTGTGGGTTTCATATTATTGCCCGTCAATGAGTTTTTTAGAAACTATTGGTATCTCCCGCTGAATCTTTTTAAGCAACAAAGCCGTTTTTTTGATTACACAAATCATTCTCTATCGAAAAACAAATTCGGCTTTATAAATGATTCTTTTAAACTTGAAGTGGTTTCTGCTGTTATATCAACTCCCCTTTTACCGATGAATTCAAATCTAAAAATACTTCACCTTAGTGATTTGCATTTTGGTGGTAATAATAATTATGCTTACTTTCAATATGTTTTGGCTGAAGTCGAAAAAGAAGTTTATGACTTTGTTTTTTTTACAGGTGATCTTGTAGATAATGTTTCTTTCTTGCGTTGGGTTGTTCCACTCTTAAAAAAAATTCAAACGAAGCACGGAAAGTTTGCAGTGCTTGGTAATCATGATTTGTGGAATAGCCCAGATATGGTCCGTAAATATTTGCGAAAAGCTGGTTTTACATGTCTTTCAGATGGTTGGTGTTCTGTGAACCATGAAGGTGTTAGGATTGGTATTTTTGGTAATGACTATCCTTGGTTCTCTGCAAAACCACCAAATATAAATCGAGAAGATTATGATTTTAAAATTCTTTTAACTCATTCCCCTGATGAATTTTTTTGGGCAGCAAAACAGCGGTTTAATTTCATGTTTTGTGGTCATGTACATGGGGGGCAAATCGCCCTGCCCTTCTTTGGCCCTTTGCTTATTCCCAGTAAATATGGCAGGAGATTTGGTAGCGGTTTCTATGTTCATGACGAAATGATCATGCATGTAAGTCGGGGGATTGCAGGGTCTTTTCCTCTAAGAATTAATTGCAGACCAGAAGTAACAATTCTATCTTTGGTTTCAAATAACTGCTAAATCTTTTGGCTTTGTTTGTTATTTAGCTATTTAGATTGCATGTTTTGAGTAAAACGGTATTGCCCTTTTATAACGAATTCGGTTGATATAGGTCAATTATAATGAGGGTTCATAAATGAATGCTAATACCTTGGCCAAAGATAAAATTGGATTGAATGGTGTTGAAACCGTTTTGGTTTCTATTTTGTTTTTCTTCCTGCTTTTCTTTGCTGATATTGTTCAGATTCGGTCGGCTTTTTTATCGCGAGTGATGGGAGATGCTGATTGTTTTTTTCGAGCAGGTTGGGCCGCCAAAGTCGGTAAGAGTATTTATGAAGTTACTGATCCGAATGGCTGGCATTATAACTATCCACCGCTCTTTGCTATTGCGATGATCCCATTGGCGGATCCGCCCCCAGGTGATAGCCGGGTAGGGTGCCTTCCTTATCCCATTTCCATTAGCATTTTTTATAAAGTTAGCTTGCTTAGTCTTTTCCTAGGTGTTTTTTCTCTTGCTAGAGCATACGAGAAACAATTCCCCATGGTGTTTGAAAACTTATCCGTTAGAAAGTGGTACTACTTAAGAATCTTTGCAATTGTTGTTTGCTTGAGCCCGATTGCACATACTCTCATGCGTGGGCAAGTTAATCTTTTTTTGTTGATGATGATTTGTCTTGCGATTTCGTTCCAAATTTCAAACAGAAGTTTTCTAAGTGGGGTCATGATTGCGGGAAGTATTTGCCTTAAGGTATTTCCTGTTTTTCTTTTAATTGTTCCAGTTTGGCGTAAAGATTACAAACAGTTTGCAGGCTGTGTTGTTGGTCTTATATTGGGTCTTGTGGTTGTACCTGTTTCGGTTATGGGTGTTGAAAAAACCAAAACAGCTTATTCCGACTTTTATAATGTTTTAATTGGGCCTTCGTTAGGGATATCTGGAGATAACACGCGTGGAGTTGAACTGACGAATTTAAATTCTACTGATAATCATAGTGTGCTTGCATTTTTGCATGGTATCGAGCACCCAGATTTTAGCAAAAAACCTGCTAAACCTTCGTTAGTTATTAAAATTGTTCAGATCCTGATGAGTATGCTCTTTTTGGGTTGGTTACTTTGGTCGAAAGGCGTTCCCCAAAAAGGCTCTGCAATGGAAGATGCACATTTTCTAGCGCTCGCTTCTTTGTTAATGGTTTTGATTTGCCCTGTAAGCCATTCTCAGTATTTTGTTCTCGCTTTACCTTTGGTTATGTCCCTGTTGGTGTTTTCGTGGTTTGATTTCACAAGGGTTATATCTCCTTGGTTAGGTGTTTTATTCCTGTTTTACATTGTTGCTAACTTGCTTCCTTTGTTGCCTTTGTTTGAAAACATTAAGCGTATGGGGGTTATGTTTGTCCCTAACTTTATCCTTATGGCTTATGGAACGACGCTATTTGCAAATATCAAAAGGAATGATCAGTTGGCTAATGATAATGGCAATCCCGCAAATCTCTCTGAAGCATAAGCATTGCTTGTATTTTTTGTTCTTTTGATTTCATCCTTTGTCATTAAAGTATATAATTGAAACTTGTTTTTGAATTGTAAGCTTGGAGTGTAACTATGAATCTTGGTATGGTTGGAGTTTGCAGTTGGTCGTTGCAAGTTAAAAACATTTCAGAATTAAATGGTTTTACAAATAAACTTGGAATTCAAAATGTTCAAATTGCTTGTGGAGATCCTCATCATGCCTCGTGGGATGAGGGTGATGATATGCCAATTAAAGCAAAGAATGCCAGTTTTAAACTAACAGGAGCAATGCTTGGTTTTCCAGGCGAAGATTATACCACTCCTCAAACAATTGAAAAAACTGGTGGTTTTGGTGATCCTGCAACCCGGCCAGAACGATTGGAACGGTTCAAATGGAGCCTTCAGAGGGTTCAAGATCTTGGTGTTAATGATATTATGTTTCATGCTGGTTTTATTCCGACTATGAATGATGCGGGGCGGAAAAGCTTTTTGCAAACTTTGGAAACAGTGAGTACCCTTGCTAATAATATCGGTGTAAATGTTTCCTTTGAAACAGGACAAGAATCTTCTGAATTGCTTTTTACTACATTAAAAGAATTAGACCGTTCCAACTTGTTTGTTAATTTTGATCCTGCCAATATGTTGTTGTATGATCAAGGTAATTCAATTGAAGCTGTTGAAATGTTGGGGAAATACATTCGCAGTGTTCATTTGAAAGATGCTAAGCGCCCTAAAATCAAAGGGCAATGGGGTGAAGAGGTCATGCTTGGTAAGGGAGAGGTAAATATACCTTTGTTTCTTAAAACACTTAAAAAGGTTGGTTATTCTGGTCCGATGTCTATTGAAAGAGAAGTTGGAAGCCAGCAAGATAGGTTTAATGATATTTTGCACGCTGTGGAATATTTACGAGAATTGGATGTTTAATAAACATAAAAATAAATGATTGTTATAAAAACAAATAACCTTAGCAAACAGTTTCGAGTTTATGAAAAACCTGCAGGTTTGATTGGTTCTTTAAAGAGTTTATTTAATAATAAGTTCAAAGAAATTCATGCAGTAGAAAACATTAACCTTGAGATCCATGAAGGTGAGATCGTTGGTTTTCTTGGTCCAAATGGTGCTGGAAAAACTACCACATTAAAAATGCTATCCGGTTTGTTGTTCCCAACGAATGGAAATGCTACTGTTTTAGGTTATGTTCCCTGGGAAAGACCTGTAGAGTTTAGGAAAGCTTTTTCTCTCGTAATGGGACAAAAAAGCCAATTGTGGTGGGATTTACCTGCTTCTGATTCGTTCGAGTTGCATAAAGAAATTTATAAAATTGACCCTGTGAAATTTAAAAAGAATGTCGGTGAACTCACAGAAATATTTCAGGTTGCTAACCTTTTAAATAAACCCGTTAGGGAACTTTCCCTTGGCGAACGCATGAAACTCGAGTTGATTGCATCTCTTCTTCATGATCCGAAACTTTTACTCCTTGACGAACCCACTATCGGCTTAGATGTAGTTGCGCAATCGGCTATGCATCGTTGCCTTTACGAATTTAATCAAACTAGAAAAATTACTATTCTTTTGACCAGTCATTATATGAGGGATGTGGAAACTCTGTGCTCGAGAATTCTGGTTATTTCAGGTGGAAAAATGGTTTACGATGGGCAGTTACAGGGTTTAAAAGATGAGTTTGGGAAAGAAAAATTAATCAAGATTCAATTCAAAAATTTAGTTCCTGATCAGGTTTTTAGTAAGTTTGAGCAATTGGAAATTACCGGTGGGATCGTCAGGCTTCGTGTTTCTAAAAATGATGTTCCTAGTGTTCTTGCTGTTGTATCCCAGTGCGAAGAGGTTTTAGATATAAGTATTGAAGACCCTCCCATTGAAGAGGTTATTGAAAAATTATTCGTAAGTCATCGGTCGAAAAGTTTGTGATTTTTTTCAGGTTTAAAATTGAACAAGTATTTTAACATTGCCCGATTGTCTCTTAAGGAAAGACTCACTTATCGTGGGGACTTTCTTTTTAGTTCATTCTTGCGTTTTTTGCCTATGATCACATCCATTTTATTATGGAAATCTGTGTATAGTTCTTCTGAACAAGAGTCTTTGTCTGGTTTTTCATTTAAGCAGGTAATCGCTTACTTACTTCTTGTGAATATCAGCAGAATGTTTTCTAGTATGCCAGGCTTGGCAACTAATTTAGCCAGGGATGTTCGTGAAGGAAGTATAAAAAAATATCTTTTACAACCAATTGATTTAATTGGTTACTTAATGAGTTACAGAATTGCCCATAAAGCTGCTTATATTTCTACGTCGTTGGTTCCCTACATGATTTTATTTGGATCTTGTGCAAGCTTTTTTGATACTTTTCCTACCCCGGTTGGTTGTGTGTATTTTGTTTTGTCGCTCATGCTTGCTTTTGTTATTGGGTTTTACTTTGAAGTTTGTTTGGGAATGCTCAGTTTTTGGATTTTAGAAGTTACTTCATTGCTCTATGTTGTGACAACGCTTAGTTTCTTCTTGTCGGGTCATCTAATTCCGCTTGATTTGCTTGATACTACAGGCTGGCTTGATGTTCTGAAAAATTTACCATTTGCATATCTTGCATATTTTCCTGCAGCAGTTTTTCTTCAAAAAATAAGTGATGAAGACCTTTTATTGAGGTTTTTTATTGGTGTTTTATGGGCTCTTTTCTTTTTTTTACTATCTAGGGTTATATTGTACTTTGGATTGCGCAAATACAGCGCTTACGGAGCTTGATCATGCTTAGGCATTTGCGCTTAATGTTTTGCTTTGCCAAGTTTAGCTTGCTTGGAGAATTAGCGTTCCGTAGCAATTTTCTTTTAAAAATACTTGTCGAATTAATTTGGCTTGGAATTCTGTTAACTTTTTTCAAAACCATTTTTGGCAAAAGTTCGAATGTAGCCGGGTGGAATGAGCATGAGTTCTTGTTTTTCGTTGGGGCTTATTATGCACTTGAAGGGTTTGTTGAAACATTTTTTTTAGAGAACTGTGTAGAATTTTCTGAACTTGTGCGATCAGGAAACCTAGATTTTTGTTTGCTAAAACCCATTGATCCTCAGTTTTTTATCACACTTAGGCGAGTTGATTGGTCTACCGCACCGAAGATATTGCTTGGTTTTATCATGATTAGTTTTGCTATGTATGAAATAGGTAAACCCTTAGAATTGTGGAAAGTCCCTCTCTTTTTAATTCTTTTTTTATGCGGTTGTTCGCTTGCTTATAGTTTTCTTTTGCTTTTAACTGCCCTTTCCGTGTGGATGATTAGAAATCAAAGCCTTATGGAGGTTTGGTGGTTGTTTACTAATTTGATGAGATATCCAAGGCAGATTTATGATTCTGAATGGGCTTTGCCAATTCGTATGGTATTTGGTTTTATCATTCCTGCATTATTAGCGGTGAGTATTCCTGTTGAGTTTGCTGTCAAAGAAATCAATATTGAATTTACTTTGTTTTTATTTGTGATTGCTGTTGTTTATTTTAAATTGAGCAGAATGTTCTTTAATTACTCGTTAAAATATTATCGAAGTGCAAGCAGTTAGTAAATCAGGGCGTACCGTTTAATATTACAGAGTCCCAATGTAAAATATATTTGCAATTTCCAATGCATAACTCGTCACCTGGAACAAAAGAACCTTCCAGTACTTTTTTTCCATTTATACTCACGCCATTAGTACTTCCAAGATCCCGGATTATTGCTTTGTTTTTTAGGAGAATGATACAGCAGTGTTTACGGGATATTTTTTGGGAATCAATTTGCACATCGCATTCTTCATGCCTACCTAACAGCAATATCGGTTTATTTAAAACAATGCTAGGGCCTTCAGATATTGCGACAAGTTGTGCGGTCATTTTGCTAGACCAAGAGTAAGTTTGTATTTGTCAATTATAGCACACTTATAGAAGGGGAGAATTATTTTAAATCAGGAACTATACGCATGTTCACCGTTTGCGTTAATATCTATCTTGTATCGCAGTGACGGTGAAGTCTTTTTCCCTAAGAGCTGCGCAAGCTTCAACAGCAGCTTGAGCTGCAGCCATCGTTGTTATGCAGGTAACGCCGTGGGTAACCGCTGCAGACCTTATTTTGCCTTCATCCGTTCTCGATCCCCTACCAACTGGCGTATTAAGTATTAAGGCTATTTGGCCATTTTTCATGAGATCAATTAGGTTTGGTCTACCTTCTTGTAATTTTGAAATCTCTTCTACCGGTAGGTTTGCTTTTTTAATTACCGCTGCGGTGCCACGGGTTGCGATCAATTGGTAGCCAAGTTTATGGAGTTTTTTGGCAATGTAAGAAATGTCACTTTTATCGCGATCAGACACCGATAGAAAAACTTTTCCTTTGAGGGGTAAAGCACTGCTTGCAGCAAGTTGGCTTTTGGCAAAAGCCATGGGGAATGAATCATCAATACCCATAACTTCGCCTGTTGATCGCATTTCAGGGCCAAGGATGATATCCACACCAGGGAATTTGTTGAATGGAAATACGCTTTCCTTAACGGAATAATGGGTAGGAGTAATTTCTGTGCTGAAATTTAATTCTGCAAGAGTTTTTCCAACCATTACTAATGATGCCAATTTGGCCATAGGGATACCGATTGCTTTTGAAACAAAGGGAATCGTTCTGCTGGCTCGAGGATTTACCTCAAGGACAAAAATCTCAACTGGTTGGTCGCCTTCATTGGTAGTATTTGGTATTAATTTTGATTGCTTGTCTGAATCTTCTGAATGGTCAATTTTTAGACCTGTAATTGCGAATTGAACATTCATTAGACCTCGGACTTTTAATTCTTTGGCCATTGCTTTTGTTTGTCTTTTGATTTCATCAATGACATAAGTCGGCAAACTGTGTGGTGGTAGT
>JAPLNF010000338.1:7594-13871 GCA_026692965.1 Planctomycetota bacterium | reverse complement strand
CATACGAAAGCTGTCTGGCCTTCAATGGTAAATTTGATGGGTACACCCATGGAGCCCAGTTTTGAATTTTCTTGGCTGGCGCATAATTGTTGCTCTAAGGCCAACTTCTTATCCGAGGGTGATAGTTTTGAAAGATTTGCAGCAATGGTTGCTTCTTCGTCATCGGGTGTAGAGGGGCGGATTGCAGCCTTGCTTGATCCGGTGCCCCCAAAATAGATTGAACCTAAAGCAGGATTTAAGCGAGTTTCAGCATCAACAAGGAAAGAACCTTGAGTAACAATATCGTCTCCTTCTTTGATCCCCGAATATACAGGAAAAGCCGATTGCCCATTGGGAAGTTTCATGCGAGGGCCTAACTGGACGCTTACTCCTACATAAACCCCCGGTGATTCCTGTTTATATACCACTTGCGAGGAGCCTGTATCGATCACGCTATCTTCGGTTACCGAAAGGACTTTGTCGCCTTTGATTTGGAAAGGAAATAGTGCTTTACCATCTGCCCGCTTGAAGTTTGCAAGTTCTGAAGCATTGGTTTGCAGTTCAACTTTTGTTGCCATTCCTGGGCGTAAGCGATTTCCAGGATTGGCCATTTCAAATCGAACGGAGAGAGTCCGGCTTTCCTGATCAACGTGGGGGTAAATAAAAGAAAGAGTTCCTTCGAATTTTTCTCCAGGGTAAGCTCTGCTGGTAGCAAAGACCTTCCAATGGTTGGTGTTGTTTTTCTCTTGGCCTAATTGATGATTCACTGGAGTAAAAAAACCAAGGTCATCCTCGTAAAGTTGAGCTAGAACCCAGACGCGTTCAAGATTTGCAACATCATAAAGCGGGCCGCCTTCTTCGACATATTGCCCTTCTTTAGGGTACTTTTTTAAAACATGGCCGTTAATAGGCGAACGAATAGCAATTCTCTGAACAGGTACACCATCGCGGATGATTTTTTCAATTTCGATAGGTCCAACGCCCCATAGTTCTAAACGTTCGCGTGAGTTTTTTTCGAGACCAGGGTTGTTTGATCTTCGTGCATCGAGAAGGTTTTGCACCGTGATTATCATATCAGGGCTAAATAAAACCGCTAACTCATCACCTTGATGAACCATCTGGCCTGTTTGATTTACCACCAGTTTTTCTATTCTTCCTTTAACACGGGCAGCAACATGCTTTAGTTCTCGTTCATCAAATTCCACGGTTCCAACTGTGCTGATTTCTTTGATGAGTTGGGTATAGGATACTGGTTGAGTTCGAACCCCTGCCAGAACTACCCTGTATGGGGTTAATTGAACTCTGCTGACTATACCTGGGGTAAGCACATCCGGAGAAGAAAGTCCTTTTTTTCGCTTGCTTAATCCCATGAAGCATATGGGGCATTTCTCGGTTTTTTTCTCAGTAGTAAAACTTGGGTGCATGGGGCAGAAATATTCAAAACCTTCTCCTGAAACATCCGTTCCCTGACGGTTCCATGACCATTTTTGCCCTAGGGCAATAAGAGTCTCCCATTTTGCAAGGGCCAACCCAATAGCACCAAGAATTAAAATAAACCGAAGCCTTGCGAGGGGTGTTAATACTAGAAGTTGAAACCAACTCAATACGTTTTTATTGGGGGTTTCCATAATTCGCTCCTTCAAAAATGCTTAGGTCGTTTTGCATTGCAAGTTAGTTAATATGTTTGGCTGAAATTAAGTAATAAGATTGAAATTTAAATGTTGAGTTGGCAATAGATCAGTATTAATGAAATTGAATCTTTAATTTTAAAAGAGCAGTGATCAATTTTTCTTGATAAACCTTGATTTAAGTTTGTGTTCAAAGAAAAAGTATTGGCGCCGTTAATTAGTTGTGGTTTTAAATTGAGTGCATCTGCGATTTCTGAAAAAAGCGTTTTTGATCCCGGTAAACCATTTGAATGCAATACGCATTTGCATCCAGTGGCGCTCATAATATTAGAAATTGAGTAAACCTGATCTTTATCAAATATACAACATGAACAATTTTGTAATTCATTACAATTACTGCAGCACAAGGATTCCAATTTTTGTGTTTTTTGAGTAATTGAATAAGTTGATGAGGCTTTGGCGCAGGCACAGGAGATCGTAGGTGATGACCAGCCTAATACGATGCTAATAATCGTAAAAGTCAAAAGTATATTTCGACCAATAGTTTTAGTGAAAAAATCCATTATTTTATTTTAGAGGTTGTCTTTAAATTTTGTCAAGGATTAACAATTAATCTTCGACAATTACAGTTAATTGCAGTTGAAGAACCGGCACCATTGTGAGTTTACTTAAGATGGGCTAAAGGGGGCGAGTGTTGTTGGGCTTAATAAAAAAGCCCGGTCCTTAAAAAAGGCCGAGCTTTTATTGGTAAATCTAAAACCACAAGTGTTTACTTGGTGATTTTTGAAATATCGCTGGTGATCTTTTCAATATCAGCATCTTTAAGAGTGCCTTTGAATGCATGATTTGCTTTAACAACTCTACCGGTGTAAAGCAGAACGGTGATATCAGCATCTTTGCTAATCTTGTATTTTTCTGGGCCAGCAGGATTATCAATGCTTAGAATTGTATTCTTCACATTTTCCTTGGTAGCCATTGCTTTCAATTTGCCTTCTAAATCTTGTGAATCAGAAAGGTAAACAACATAACTACCCATTTTCGAAGAACTATTTTTGGCAGTTGCTTCATCAATCTTCTTGATAAGCTTGGTTAGTGAGTCATCTTGATTGCGTGCGAAAATCACCGCAACAGGGTTATCCCCATTGGAGCAGAACAAGCAGCTTTTTTGGCCAGCGTTTTCACCAGTTACATTCAGCGGGTGGAATGGGCCAGGAACTTTTTCTTCAACTTGTGGTCCGGACTTAACTGCATCAGCAGCTTGAATACTGCCGATTACTAATCCTAAGCCAAGTGTGCAAACAGCAAACATACGGAAAAGATTCATATTAAATCTCCTAGATCTCTTTACCAAAAGAAGTTACTTACAACATATAAGTAACTGAAACGATTCTTAAATATTATAACACCATGTATTAGGTGTGGGTAAGTCCTGAAAGTATTAAAATTAGCAATAACTTCGCTAATATTTTGAAAATACTTAGAAGAAACCTGTGCTTAAAATAGCTATTTAAACCGTGAGTTCCAAACAAATACACTCAATGTTTTTGATATTAGCAGTAGTAGTCAGTATGTGCAATGTTTTTTTTGTGTTTTTCTAGAGAGCACAAAATCTAAAATAGCAAGTGATTTAAAGTGTTTTTGGTTTTCCAATTATTTTAACAGTTTAGTAGATTTGTGGTTGAGGTTTGAGTGTTTATGAAGTTGAAGCTTGTAACTAATGTTGTTTGCCCTAGGTGTTCTGGGCCATTTGTTTGCGATATTAGCGCAGGTGCTAAAAGTTGTTGGTGCATGAGTTTTGCAAAAGTTAGTTCGTTTTCTCGAAGAGAATGGGATAAGAAAGGGTGCCTTTGCCCTTCTTGTTTGGCAATAATTGCATCCTATGAAAATAAAAACTCATTAATTTAATCACTTAATTATTGTAATGATGGTTTTTCTTAATCTAAGTTTATGGTTTTTACTTCAAGATATACGAGCAAGCATTTGCCTTCATTACCTTTGAAGGCTGAGCGACTACTTGCCCGCTTATAAATGCTTTTTTAGCGCTTTACTTGTAATTGTTTGGCCTTTGCGAAATCTGCATCAGCTTCTTTGATTTTACCCATGGACCGGTATACTTGTTCCCGATTTGAATAACCCGAGGAGTCTTTTGGGGAAAGTTCGATAGCTTTTGAATAGTCATCAATTGCTTCTTGGTTTTCACCTTGAAAGCGATGTGCTCTGCCTCGAGCTAGGTAGGCACTTACATCTTTTGGGTTTAACTCTATCGCGGTTGTGCAGCGTATTATATCTGCGTTAAAATCTTGCACTGGAACTCCTTATGAAAGTGCTGTTGATTAGTTTATTGTCACGGCAAAACAAAACTTTAGATAGTAAAATACTCATTTTTAAATGATAATTTTGAAGATTTTTGATTCTAACTTGATCGGAATGATTCTTTTCAGCTTCTGAAGTATGATTGCATGGGGCTGTTTTTTGTTGTAGCATCGACCTTTGTAATGTACTTTAATTTTTTGTTTCAATAGGGTTTAGAATTGAGGACATTGATTTTTATGAAGTTCAAATTATCTACAATCGCTTTTGTTTTGGCGTTAATCTTTTCGAAGTTGCTTTTTGCAGAAGCGCCAGCAACATCTTCTGCTATTTTGAAACCTTTTGTTGATAAACACGAACTCGCTGGCGCAGTGGCTTTAGTTGCTGATAAAAACAAGGTTCTTTCGGTAGAATCGGTTGGATTTGCAGATATTGCTGCTGGAAAAGCTATGAAGCAAGACAATATTTTCTGGATTGCTTCTCAATCAAAACCAATGACTGCAGTTGCTGTAATGATGCTCGTTGATGATGGGAAAATCTCACTTGATGACCCTATTGAGAAATACCTCCCCGAATTTCGTGGCCAAATGGTTGTTGCTGAAAAAGATAGCGAACATATTGTTCTGCGGAAACCGAAACACCCAATTACCGTTCGTGAAACACTTAATCATACAAGTGGTTTGCCCTTTAAGTCTGCAATTGAAGAACCGACCTTGGATGGCCTTTCGCTTTCCTCTGCAGTTCGAAGCTATGCGATGACGCCTCTTTTGAGTGAACCCGGTGCTGTATATAGATATTCGAATGCTGGTATAAACACTGCTGCCCGTTTAATTGAAGTTGTTGCGAAAGTTAAGTATGAAGATTTCATGGAACAAAAATTATTTGGTCCACTTGGAATGAAAGACACTACTTTCTGGCCTAATGAAGCACAATTATTGCGAGTTGCAAAATCTTATCGGCCCGATGCTTCCAAGACAAATCTAGCTGAATTTCCTATCAGTCAACTTATTTATCCTTTAACAGACCGTGGTCATCGTTTTCCGATGCCCGCAGGTGGTTTGTTTTCTACTGCAATTGATACCTCCCTTTTTTGCAGGATGTTGTTGAATAATGGCGAACTTGATGGGAAGCGTTATTTGAGTGAAAACGCGATTAAAGAGCTTTCCAAAAGGCAAACACCACCCGCAATCAAAGAAAGTTATGGTTTAGGTTTTTCGGTAAGCCCAGATAGTTATGGTCATGGTGGCGCACATGCAACCAATATGGAAATACGATCGGGGAAGGGCCTTGTGCTAGTATGGATGGTCCAGCATGGTGGCTTTCCTGGTGAAGGTGGCAAAGCTCAAGGTGCATTTAGAAATTGGGCTATGGATAAGTTTGGTAAATAGCTGAGGCTTATTCAATTAATTAATGTTATTTAAATCATTTTCAATGATAATCTAAATGCATTAGCTTGTGATTTAATATCTTTTTTTGCGTCATCACTTAGGCGCTTGAGATTTCTTACTTGCATTCCCATTCTTGGGTTTGAAGATAGAAGTTTTTCGTGGCGCATAAGAAAATCCCAATACATCGTGGTAAATGGGCACGCATCTTCTCCCACGGATTTAGCTGGGTCGTATTTGCATTTTTTACAATAATTACCCATGCGATCGATGTATTTTCCTGATGCGATATAAGGCTTTGAAGCCATTACGCCTCCATCTGCGTATTGCGACATCCCAAGCGAGTTCGGGAGTTGTTCGGGAGTTCCACCCACTCCACTGCATCTACATAAACGGCGAGGTACCATTCATGTACTTGCTTCGGTTTCACACCATATAAAAGGCAAAATAGACCAGTAACCATAAGGCGTTGTATATGGTGTGCATAACCATGCTTTAGGGTTTGTCCAATAGCTTGGTTTAGGCAATTTAAATCAGTGTTTGCTGTCCAGAAGAAAGCGGGAAGATCGTGATCGGCATTAAGGGTGTTGCGCTCGAGGTACTGTGGCATGTAGAGCCAGTAAATTCCGCGGACATACTCGCGCCAGCCAAGAATTTGTCTGATAAAGCCCTCTACAGATGCCAAGGGGGCTTTGCTTGATTTAAAATAGTTTTCTGCTTGGGTGATAACTTTAAGAGGGTGGATGAGGTGTAGATTCATCGCAGCAGCTAAGCGGGAATGGTATAACCAAGGTTGATTTGTCCACATTGCATCTTGGTAATCCCCGAATTGATCTAATCGGTTATCTAGAAAATCTTTTAGCGTTTCTTCAGCTTGAGAGGCAGTTACGGGCCAGTCAAAAAAATCCAGATCTCCAGGATGATCGGGGTAGATTTCATTTACTAGTTTGATAACTTGTTTGGTGATTTTATCTA
>JAPLNF010000338.1:0-7566 GCA_026692965.1 Planctomycetota bacterium | reverse complement strand
TCTAAAGGAAAAGAAATCGGTGATGGAAGTAGACCTGGCCCTTCTTTTGAAAAACTCTTGCGGTTCTCAGAATCAAAATTCCATTCTCCACCTTCTGGTTTATCATCATTGCAAAGGATTTTGTGTTTCTTACGCATTTCTCGGTAGAAGTATTCCATACGGAGTTGCTTGCGATCTTTTGCATGCAGAGTAAATTCTTCAATGGTACTGAGGAAATGATCGTCTTCGAGTATTTCTAAGGTTAATCCATTTTCACTTACTGCTTTTGTTAAAAGCATCTCGACTCTGTGTTCTCCCGGTTTTCTCACTTTAACTGATAAGCATTTTGTTGATTTTAAAAAGCTAGATAATTCTAATCCCAGAGAATTCGAGGGGCTTTTTGATGTCATTTCCGTGTATGAACAACGCATCCCATTGCTTTCGAGTTCCGTTTTGAAATGTCGCATGGCGCTAAGGAACATTACAATACGAGCTTTATGGGTCCAAACATGGGTCGCTTCCTCTTTTACTTCAGCCATCCATATTAAATCTTTGGTTGAATCGTAATTTTTAAAGAAAGATGAATTGGTTGTAAGTTGATCTCCAAGAACCAAGTACAGTGATCTTATTTGGGTTGATTTTTTCATTTAGATGATTTCCGATCTCTTCTGCAGCGTTCAGAACAGTATTTAACATCGCTCCAAACTTTTTCCCACTTCTTCCGCCAAGAAAAAGGTCTATTGCATGAAGCACATATTTTTTCAGGTTTTGGTTTAATAATGTTGGTCTACTTATGCTAAGTAAAACGCCCGGTGCATTCCTATTAATGTCATCTTTTATTAATAGACATGTGATTTTTGTTTGAGTAAATAATTTGCGGTTTATCTTTTTAATCTTTTCACTCTTATACACTTACATTTCCTTTTGTATTACCGTAAAATTCAAATAAGTATATGATTCGTGGGTAGGGATTGGCTTTGGTTAAGCTAAACAATTGAATTCGAGGTTTTAATGGACAAGATACTTTTTCTCCTTCTTGCTTTTTTTCCTACCAAGGATATGAATTGGCCTAGTTATCGTGGTCCTCATGGTGATGGCCACTCTGATGCCTCAAGTTTGCCTATACAGTGGGACGAGCAAAAGAATGTTCGTTGGAAAACGCCTGTTTCTGGTAAGGCGTGGGCGTCGCCTGTGGTATGGGGGAATCAAGTTTGGCTAAGCAATGCAACTGAAAAGGGTGACAAATTAAGTGCCATTGCGTTAGATATCAATACAGGCAAAGTGATTTTTGATATTCCGTTGTTTACGATTGAAAAGCCGATGTTTACTCTTCCAGCAAATAGTTATGCTACGCCTACTCCGGTAATTGAAGAAGGTCGCGTATACCATCATTTCGGCAGTGCGGGAACAGTTTGCCTTGATACTAAAACTGGAAAGACAATCTGGGCTAGACAGGATATCCCTTGTAATCATCATCGTGGGCCTGCTTCTTCTCCGATCATTTTTGAAAACCTTTTGATTCTTACCTTTGATGGTTTTGATGTTCAATATCTCATCGCCTTGGATAAAATTACTGGGAAAACTGTTTGGAAGAAAGATCGTTCCATTACTTATGGCACTGATAATGGCGACAATAAAAAAGCATTCTCAACTCCATCTGTATTTAAGATTGATGGCAAAAACCAATTGGTTAGCGCTGCAGCAGTTGGTACTGTTTCTTACGATCCCGCAACGGGTGAAGAGTTATGGAAAGTTCATCATGGCGGTATGAATGCATCTTGCAAACCCATAATGGTTAATGGAAAGATTCTTGTAACGACAGGGGATGGCGGGTGGAAATTGTTTGCAGTTCGACCAGATGGCAAAGGGGATGTAAGTACTACACATGTAAGTTGGAAAACAATTAAGAATGTGCCATCCTATTCAACCCCATTGGTGGTTGGTAATCAGGTATTCATGGTAAGTAAAGACGGTATTTTTTCTGAATTAGATTCAGAAACGGGTGAGGTCGTTAGGACTGAAAGATTAGCTGGCGCTTTTTGGACATCCCCACTTTTTGCTGATGGACGGATTTATTTGTTTAATGAGCAGGGAGCGGGTTATGTTGTTCAAGCGGGAAAAGATTGGAAATTAATTGCCACCAATAAGTTGGAAAATGGCTGTATGGCATCTCCTGCTGCAGTTGGCAAAAATATTATTGTTCGTACTAAAACTTCTATTTATTCTCTTGAAAATAAAGATTAGTACTGTTTATTTAGCTGTTTAATATGTCGCTCTGTTTTATTTTGATATGAGGTTTTCATGGCTGTGTTGCTTAGTGTGCAGGGGCTTACTAAAGCCTATGGCGTTCGCCCTTTATTTACCGAATTAACATTTGATCTTTCTGCGAATGAACGGGTTGGTTTGATCGGCCCTAATGGTGCTGGTAAATCCACGCTATTAAAAATTCTTGCAGGTAAAGAAGAATTAGATTCTGGGACTCGATCATTGCGCAGAGCTACAAAGATGGGGTTTGTTGCTCAGGATGATGTTTTTCCCCAAGGGCTTTCTGTTCAAGATATTATTAGGGCTCGGTTGGATAATGAATCGCTTGAAGATCATGAAAAAGAAACCCGCATTAGTAAAGTTTTAACTCGCACTGGGTTTGATGATTTTGATAAGCCGGCTCATTTGCTTTCTGGCGGGTGGAGAAAAAGGCTTGGTATTGCTAGGGAAATGGCTCTCGAGCCAGACCTTCTTTTGCTTGATGAGCCAACCAACCATCTTGATATTCCTGGTATAGTTTGGTTGCAAAAGCTTCTCCGTGCTTCACCTTTTGGTTATTTGGTTGCTACCCATGATAGGGCTTTTTTGCGTGGTGTTGCTGATGAAATTCTTGAAATCAACCGGGTATATCCAGGTGGTTTTTATCGTGCCCCTGGCAATTATGATCAATTTCTTGAGCACAGAGAAATCTTTCTCGATGGTCAAGCTCGTATGCAGGAATCTGTAGCAAACCAAGTTCGAAGGGAAACCGAATGGTTGGGGCGTAAGGCCGCTGCGCGTACTTGTAAAGCTACTTCACGTATCGATGAAGCTGCGAAACGAAGGGGTGAACTTAAAGAACTTCAATATCGGACCGCAGATTCTGGCTCTGCTGGTTTAGATTTTGTTGGAACAGGTAGGCAGACGCGCAAACTTATGAATGCGATTGGTATAGCAAAATCTTTTCCTGGGCGAGATTTGTTCTCAGGTATTGATATCCAATTAAGCCCAGGCACTAAACTTGGCTTACTCGGGCCAAATGGTAGCGGGAAAAGTGTTCTACTTAAAGTTCTTTCAGGGGAACATAAACCCGATGTAGGAACAGTCACCGAGGCCGAGGGCCTTAGAAAAGTTATTTTCGAACAAGGTAGAACCGCTCTTGATCATAACGTTACTTTAAGAAAGGCCCTTTGCCCAAATGGTGACATGGTTGCTTATCGTGATCGCCAGATTCATGTTGTTGCATGGGCAAAACAATTCTTATTTAAAGTAGAGCAACTTGATGTGTTGGTTGGCGCTCTTTCGGGGGGTGAGCAAGCCCGTTTGCGCATGGCTCAAATGATGCAACAACCTGCTGATTTGCTGTTTTTGGATGAGCCTACCAATGATTTAGATATTCCTGCGCTGGAAGTCCTTGAGGATACCTTATCTGATTTCACTGGGGCATTGGTTATCGTTAGTCATGATCGTGAATTATTAGACAGAATTTGTACCGAGGTTATAGGATTGGATGGTCGGGGCGGTTCTGCAATGTATGCCACGGTTCAACAGTGGTTGAATGTCTTTGAAAAAGCTGCAGCGAAAGAACAAAAGCTTTCCAGTAAGAACACGGGTAATACCACCGTGAATGCCTCAGTCAAAACTGTCCCTTCAAATGGAAAGAGAAAAAAATTGAGCTTTGCTGAGCAGCAGGAATACGACCAGATGGAAGCAAAGGTTATGGTCGCTGAAGAAAAGATTATAGTTCTTCATGAAGAGGTCGAAAAATCGGCTACAGCAGGTCATTTGATTTTGACCAATGCTTGTAATGCTCTTGAAAAAGCCCAAAAAGAAATCGAAATGATTTATAACCGTTGGCAAGAGCTAGAACAAAAACTTGACGGTAAGAGCTAGTTTAATTTGTTTGATTTATTTTGGGGCAGTTTCGGCTTTTCTTTATTTATGATCCAACCAATGGTCAAGCCATTGGTATGCGGTTTCTCTGGCAGAATCAGGGAATGTGTGTTTCGCCTTATGGTTTATAAGTCCTATTTTTTCTTCTGAGTCATATAATCGGTACACAGGTAATGTTGCATGTATGAATGGCCAACTTGAGTCCCCATCCGCACTATTTCCTCCCATGATTAATATTGGCCTTGGCGCTATGAGTGCAAGCAATTGATGGTGTTCCATTGCTGGGATATTGGCTTTTATTTTTGAAGTTAAATACCATGGATCAGTCCAATTGCTCATGCGGATGCCAATACCGCCTTCATTAAAAACCCCAGCTTTATATCTGGGATCAAATGCCATCGCATAAAGGACTTCTTTTGCACCTAAAGAGAAACCGATACAGCCAATATTTGAGGAGTCAACATTTTCATTAGTTTCTAGAAAATCAATGCAACGACTTGAATCAAAAGCCATTTTACCCATGCCTGTAAGTTCCGGAGAATTTTTCGCAAGCTCTGTTGCTTGGGCTTGGGGTCCTTTGCCTTTCATGATGAAGCATTCTGGTGCCAGAACAATGTAGCCTCTGCCTACCAAATGATTTGCAATTGCAAGACTTTGATTTGGACCAAGCCCAACAGGTTCTTTAATTGTATATTTGGTGGTTTGGTGAAATACTACAACTGCGGCGGTTTTCGAAGTTTTATCAATATCATTAGGAACTAATAGGTAAGCTTGGATACGGTCATTTTCATCACTTTGAAAGCTAAGCAAAATTCTTTTATGATCTTTTAAATTTTCTGTTCTCTCTATTTTTGTTGCAAGACTATTTGGTTTTTTGGGAAAAATGCCAATCTTTTTCATCCATTGTTCTTTTAATTCAGATCTTCTGGTGTTCCATTGTTCATTAGTACGAATGCTAGGATTAAGAAGTGGTGTGAGGCCGATATCCGGGATTATTGCAGTTTTGTAAGGTTTTTGGGTGAGAGTAATCCAATCAAGGGGCATTGGTTTTTGGCCAATTGGAGTGAAATTAAAAAATAACGCTATTAGCATTGTCAGATTCATGTTGTTAAATCTTTCGTGTTGTATTGTTATGTTTTGTTATTAAATATCAACATTAATGGGGAGATTCGAATTGTTAAAGAAGATAATCTAAATTAATATTTAAAGAGTTAATATTTCGGTTTCAGATAGAAATGGTTTGAAATAGTTTAATTATTGATCTTTTGGGGTCTAAGTGATGATTCGATTTTATGCTCTAGTTTGTGTTTTTCTTTGCTCCAATATCACTTTTGCAGGAGGTGACTTGCGTGTAGAGGGTAGGCATGCTGGAAGTGTAGAAAGTGATGGAACAGTTCGAATTGGTGGGAGTAATGTTGGTAAATTTGATAAAGATGGTTCTATCCGCGTTAAAGGTCGAAATGCTGGGAAAGTTGATTCCAGTGGATCTATTCATATTGATGGTAGGTATGTTGGAAAAGTGGATAGTGATGGCACTGTTCGCAAGGATGGTTCTAATGTTGGTAAAATTGAAAAAGATGGAACTGTTAGAAAAAATGGCAGAAATATCGGAAGTGCTAAGGGTGTTGATCCTAAGTATGCTGCGGTGATTTTCTTTTTCGGTTTGTTTGATCCCTATTAACCCTAAGAATTACCATGAATAAATTTGGTGCTCCATTCTTTGTTCTTATGTGTATCTTGTTGTTTATTTGTCATGAATCTGGGTATTCGCAAGACAAGCAAACAAATAAGAAAAGTAGTAATAAAAAATACTCAACTTATTCCATCGAAAATTTCAAATGCTTTATTTCAGATGAGGTGATGCAACAAAACTCTGATTCCACATGGACAAACAAGCCTGTTGATTTATTGGCAGCGGCGCTTCGTAAGGTTAATGAAGTCTATCCGGAAAACGCCAAGGCTTTGTTCCATAAAACTTTCATTTTTGTAGATTGGAATAAACCCGGTGCATTGGGCCTTTATTCACAAGGCCCTAAGGGACCTTCCGATCCTAGAACTCATTTTAACTGCATCGATATCAATGGAATGAAGTTTGTTACTGAAAAAAACAACGATAAGAAATTTCAACCTAACAATGCTGCAACCCTGGTTCTACTTCATGAACTTGCCCACTGTTATCATCACCAGGTATTGGGTTGGAATCATGAACTTATAAAAGATGCTTATCAAAATGCTAAAAATCAAAAGTGTTTTGAATTAAAAAGTTACTTGATGTCTAGTGATAAGGAATATTTTGCAGAACTTACCACTGCGTATTTGGATAGCATTTATCCATACCGAGAACGCGAGAAGAAATCAAAGAAAAAGATATTCAAGGTTATGGTTTGATGCAAAAAATATGGGGTAAAGGTAAAGATGGTCCTGCTGATGGTGGCCTTAAAAAGAGTTCTCCTAAATCTTAAAGTAATTTCTTTTTATTCAGATCAAATCAATTAGTATTCATTTAAATCTTTATCTCATTGAACTTAATAATAAGCGGGTGTCATGTTTAATCTTTTTCGAAAACTTTCTCTTACCCATTGGATTTTAATAAGCATGGTTTTGGGTACTTTGATTGGTTATTGTTTTCCTGAAACAGCACAAAATCTAAAGCCGTTGTCTTCAATATTTTTACGAATGATTAAATCGCTCATTGCACCTTTGCTTTTCGCAACCTTAGTAATTGGGATTGCAGGCCATGGAGATGATCTGAAACAGATTGGCAGGATTGCATTAAAGTCGATAATCTATTTTGAAATTGTTACGACGCTGGCGTTGGTTATCGGCCTTGCTGCTGTTAATCTATTTCAACCTGGTGTTGGTGTTTCATTAGATGTCCCTGCAAAGGATGGCGCCGAGTTTGCATCCAAGCAAACAACTTTGGGCGGGGTTTTAGAGCATATTGTTCCTACTAGTGTAATTGATGCAATGGCAAAAAACGAAGTATTGCAAATTGTTTTTTGGGCCATACTTTTTGCAATTGGATTGACTCAAGTAAAGGGCGAGCACCGTAAAACATTAATCCAAGGGCTTGAGGCACTTGCGGAAGTTATGTTCAAATTTACTGGTTTAGTAATGACTTATGCCCCGATTGGGATTGGCGCAGCAATAGCGGTAACAGTCGGCCATAGCGGGCTTGGAATATTGTTGAATCTTGGCAAACTGATTTTAACACTTTATGTAGCGTTGGTGGTTTTTATGTTGGTTGTTTTATTGCCTGTAGCGTTTTTTGCCCGTGTTCCGTTGCGTAAGTTTGCCCGAGCAGTTAAAGAGCCTGCACTAATTGCATTTTCAACTACTTCGTCTGAAGCTGCTCTCCCCAAAGCCATGCTTGCTATGCAATCGATCGGGGTGCCCAGTAAAATTGTAGCTTTTGTCATGCCTACAGGATATTCCTTCAACCTTGATGGC
>JAPLNF010000337.1:15832-31687 GCA_026692965.1 Planctomycetota bacterium | reverse complement strand
TTTGAATTCAACAGGTTGTTGAGCTTGGTGTGGATGCTCCGTACCCGCGTAAATTTTAAGCTTGATAATTTGATGTCTAGCCAAAGGAGTCTTAGGCATCATCCTTTTTACCGCTTCGCGGATAATTCGATCAGGATGATTTGCAAGCCAATCTTTAGCGGAAGCAGATTTCAAACCACCGGGGTAGTGGGTATACCATCGATATACTTTCGTATTTATCTTTTTACCAGTAAACCTAAGTTTTGATGCATTCAAAACAATTACAAATTCACCCGTATCGTGATGATGGGTAAATTCAGGACGATGTTTGCCACGCAACAAATTAGCAATTTGTACAGCCAATCTGCCTACAATTTGATCCGCAGCATCAATTACCAGCCATCGTTTCTCAGGTTCCTGAGAAGGCTTTGCCATATATGTCTTCATAATAATCTCCACAATGACCAAATAATTATTTTATTTTTAGAAAATAAAATGTCAATAAGCATTAAAATATAGTTCATAATGCTTTGGTCACTTTTACATCAGTAAACCTTATTAATTTCTTTTTATAATAATGATGGATAAATAGCCATACATTTTGCATAATAATTCATTGTGTGGTAAAGACTTATGTTTTGTGGGGTTTTAAGAAAGAAGTAGCTGGATTTGTGAAGCATTAATGATCTTTTGTGCTAATTAACCTATTATTTAAGAGTTAAACGGTTCTACGAGTCTAATAGTTACGATCAATTAGGCCATTTTTGATAAGGGTGTTTTGTAGCAGGTTGTTTTTCTTTGTTTTGTGCTTTATTTTCCCAAGACATTGGCAATAATCGTTATAAATGGTAAAAATTTGGTCTAATTTTGGAAATAATGTTTACTGGTTCGTAGTCTCTTTGGGTTTTTGCTTCATAAATAACATTTTCTTTTTTTATTCGCTTATTTTTAAAGCGAAAACCTCGTTTATTTCATTAATTGAGGTGATAAAATGAATTCTGAACAACTTGTTTATATTTTTCTGAGTGGATTGGTTTTTAGCGTAATAGGCTATGCAATTGCTACAGTTTTTTACCGTGCCAAGTTAAATACTCTAAATGCTGACAATAATTCGTTAATTAATGATGCTAAGGCTAAAGCTGACAAAATAGTTAAAGATGCTGAATTATTTTCAAAAGAGGATACTCTTCGAAGAAAAGAAGAACTTAATAAAAGTTTCGAAAATATTCGCCTAGATTTACGCGATCAAGAAAAGCGCCTCGAAAAGCGCGAAGATGCTATCGAGGATAAAGCTCGAGATATGCTAAAACGGGAACGATTAACCGAGGTTCTTCAAAATCAGTTGCAAGATCGCAAAAATGAAACTGAAGTAAAAAACAAAAAGTTCGCAGAGATTCTTGAAAAACAAGAAAAAAGATTACTAGATATCTCTGGTATTTCGCGTGATCATGCCGAAAAAATGCTTTTTGAAAACTTGGAAAGAACTCTTAGCAAACAAGTTGCTGATAAGTTAAAAAAGCATGATGATCATCTCAAAGATTCTGCTAAGGAATCTGCCAGGAAAATTCTTGCAATGGCTGTCCAACGATATGCATCGCAGCATTCTGTTGAAAGCACTGTAAGTACGGTTGATATTCCAAACGATGATATTAAAGGCAGAATAATTGGGCGTGAAGGCCGCAATATTCGAACTTTTCAAAATGTTACTGGTGTAGATCTGATTGTTGACGATACGCCAGGCGTAGTGGTAGTAAGTGCTTTTGATAGTGTAAGGCGTGAGATAGCTAGGCTTTCTTTATTAAAGCTAATTCAAGATGGTCGAATCCACCCTACTAAAATTGAAGAGGTAGTAAAAGAATCGCAAGAAGAGATGGAAAAGCACATTATGGAAGTGGGGCGTGAAGCCCTTAATGAAGTAGGCATGGGGCCATTGAATGATAAACTTGTTCAATTGCTCGGTCGGTTGAAATTTCGGACAAGTTACAGTCAAAATGTACTGCGGCATAGCATTGAAGTTGCGTTTCTAGCAGGAATGCTTGCGGATGAATTGGGGTTAGACGGTAGACTCGCTCGTAAATGCGGTTTGCTTCATGATATTGGCAAAGCTGCAGATCACGAAATGGAAGGTGGTCACCCTAAAATTGGTGCTGAACTTGCTCGTAAATACGGGGAAACTAACCCCGATGTTTTACATGCGATTGCAGGACATCATGACGATATAACTGTTGATCATATCTACACTGTTTTAGTTGCAACTGCGGATGCAATAAGTGCAGCAAGGCCTGGCGCTCGCAGAGAAACACTCGAAAAATATGTTAAGCGTTTAGAAGAACTTGAAGCCATTGCTTGTGGGTTTCCTGATGTTGAACAGGCATTTGCTATTCAAGCCGGTAGGGAACTTCGTGTGATTGCCAGTGCAGCACGCACTACCGATGAGCAGGCGATTAAAACATGCCATGACATTGCCCGTGCCATTGAAGACCAGATGAATTACCCTGGTGAAATTAAAGTTACAGTTATTCGTGAATTACGAGTGGTCGATGTCGCAAAATAATTTGCCAAAGATTTTGAAAGTGTTGATGCTGGGAGATATTGTTGGGTCTCCTGGTGTGAACATTTTGCAAAGTTATCTGCTTGCTATCAAGAAAAGTATGGGGCTAGATTTGGTTGTCGCGAATGCGGAAAACGCTGCTGGTGGATCTGGCCTTACCCCATCTATATTCAAAAAGCTAAAAGCTGCGGGCGTCGATCTCTTTACTTTGGGAGATCATATTTACAAAAAGCAAGAAATTGTAAATACGCTATTATCTGAAAATTGCATCTGTAAGCCTGCGAATTACCCATCATCTTCTCCCGGAAAAAACTTTGCATTCACCAACACTCTTGATGGATTTACCGTTGCAGTGGTTTCATTAATGGGCAGAACTTTTATGCGGCCGGTAGATTGCCCTTTTTCAGCAGCAGAAAAATTAATACCCGAAGTCCAAAAGCAAACAAATGTAATAATTGTTGATATTCATGCTGAGGCAACTTCCGATAAATATCTGATGGGTCACTTTTTAAAAGGTAAAGTTTCTGCAGTTTTAGGGACCCATACCCATGTGCAAACTGCTGATGAACAAATTCTTGGTGATGGCACAGCCTTTATTTGCGATTTAGGGATGACTGGCCCATATGACAGTGTATTGGGTCGATCCATTGAACCCGTTACTGCAACCACTATTTCTTTTTTACCTAATCAATTTTCTGTTGCATCAGGTGATGTTAGAATGTCCGGTGTTGTACTTGAAATAAATGCAGCAACAGGAAAAACGGAATCAATTAGCCGTGTTCAGTTTTGTGATAAAGATCTTCAAGAAAAATATAATGGAACTGAAGATAAGAAATTAGTTCTTCAGCCTTTGCCATGATTTCAGATAAGCAGTTGAACCAATTTATTAATCAGCTCCAGGAAAAACAATCGCGGATTATGGTTGTTGGACTTGGATATACGGGACTTCCGCTTGCAGAGTGTATAGCCAAAGCGGGGTTTAAAGTTATTGGTTACGATACAAATATAAGTAAAGTTTCGATGTTGGTTCGTGGTGAAAGTTATCTCGAAACGATTTCAGCAGATAGAGTTCAAGAGTTATTAGATACAGGAAGATTTACAGTAACAAGCGACATTTCTTGCCAAGACCCTTGCGATGTTTATTGGGTCTGTGTTCCAACTCCGCTTTTAAATGGTGCCCCTGCTCTTGATAGTTTTTGCGCTGCGATTACTTCAATAAAGACTATAGCTACTAAACCTTTTTTAGTGGTTATTTCTAGCACATCATTTCCTGGTACAACTCGCACTATCGGATTGAGTATTTTGGAAAAAGAAACGCAAGAACATGGGGCAGACTTTTTCCTTGTTTTTAGTCCTGAAAGAGAAGATCCAGGTAACAGCACTTTTACCACTAAAACTTTGCCGAGAGTTTTTGGCGCTCTTGATAATGAGTCTTCAAAAGTTGCCATGGTATTATTTAATCAATTGTTTGATGAAGTTCATCAGGCGAGTTCAATTGAAGCTGCTGAAGCATCAAAGTTGGTGGAAAATGTTTATCGCGCTGTAAATATAGCTTTAGCAAACGAGTGGGATGAGATTTGTAAGGGGTTAAATCTTGACGTATGGGAAATAATTGAGCTTGCAGCTACCAAACCTTTTGGCTTTCAGGCATTTTATCCCGGGCCAGGCGTTGGGGGGCATTGCATTCCCGTGGACCCGTATTATCTTCTTTCAAAGCTAAAAAGTGTGGGTGCAAATGCAGGACTTATTAATCTTGCTTGTGATTTAAACAAAAAAAGACCGCAAATGATTGTTAGGAAAATCGAATCATTTTTGGAAAGCAGATCAAAAGCAATCAAGGGGTCTAATTTGTTGTTGATTGGGTTAGGGTACAAGAAAAATATAAGTGATTTACGTGAATCTCCTGCAATTGAAATTTTGGATTTACTAATAAATCTTGGCTGTAATTTAAAATGGTATGATCCTTTGGTTGCGAGTAATCATTCTCAGAGGGATGCTCAAAGAGAGTTAGATTTAAGTCCGCAATTATTAAAAAATCAAGATTTGTGCGTCATACTTGCTGATCATGATCTGATTGATTGGGATATGGTTTTGAATTACTCAAGTTTCATATTAGATACTAAAAATAAGTTCGCAAATTGTCATAGCTCAATCATTTAAAAAATAATCAATTTATAGATTTTAAGCAGATAGTTTTAAGGACTGTTCACGGTTTTCCGATAGGTTCAATCTGATGAAATTTTTGTAATTCGATTCCCAATCTTCTGAGGTTTGTAGCTCTAATGCTGTTTTTGTTACCCATTCATTTAGATCTACCGATATTTTTCCAGATGCTATTTCTTCAATCCAGAGGATGTAATCATTAAAGCTATTGTCCGAGGTTATTTTTAAGTTTTGTTTTTCTTCATGGTTGTACAACCATTGCAAAATTTGCCCTGCAAGATTTGTTACATCATTTTTGAAACTGTTTTGTTCATGTGATTCATTCGAAAAGAGCCATGTTGGAGAACCTGCCCCAATCCATTTAATACACCCTTCCCCTGTAATAATTAGAGAAGATTGATAGATCGGTCCATAAACTAAACCTGCTCCATGAATCGATGCTAATCCTGATATGGATTGTAAAACTAGATTTAACCAAACATCTGGTTTCTGGTGGATTGAAGCCCATTCTGATTGATTGATACCTTTAATAAATTCAATTAAAACCGCAGGCCGCCCCTGTATTTCCAACACTTCATACGTGGAGGCCACATTTTCGTGATGGAGGTTGATAGCAGCACTAAATCGTTGCCTAAATTCGTCTGGGTGATAAGGATCAGAAAGTTCAGATTCAGAAAGATGTCTGAGAAGACATTCGGTTTTCTTGATGGGATCAAATACTCGAAAAATATATTCTTTGCTAGTTGAAGGAAGTTTGTCGATAACTCGAAAACGGTCGATCATTAGTCCGTTAATATTGCCTGCTTCGATAAGTGCCAATTGGTAAAAGGTTAAATATCCACCATTTAGCAATGCTTGCCTGAGGGATTTTCTGGTTTGTTTTGCCTCAGACATGAGAGCAATTAATGTATCAGATTCAACCAACCCCAAGGATATAAGCTGATTTCCAAGTTTATTGTCCGAAGGTTCTATAGGATCAGGCGTCGGTTGTGAACGATTGTCCTGATTCAAATCTGGACGGCCAAGTGCATTATCAAAATATCCAGATGCCAATGAATTGGAAATTGTTCCAGATAGATCTTTAATTTTATTACGATACCATGCCCGCATATCATCAAGGTGGCGATGAACCTCTTTTGTTTGCGCGAGTACTTCACCTTCTTTTTCGCGGAGGTTGTGTTCTTTTTTGGATAAGTTATCTGTTTGTTGTTGCAGAATTTGAGCTTGAGTTTCGAATTTTGCTTGTTTTCTCTCTAACTCAGATTCACCTGTTTGCAATGCTAATTTGATTTCAATTAGATTGTGTTGCCATTCGATGAGTTGTTGCTTGAAAGAAGCAATTGAAAGGCGGTGCTCTTCTCTTGCTTTGATTATTTTGCTTTCAGAGTCTTGAGAACGATTTTGTTGATCGCGGGATTCTTTAAGCAATAATTCCAGTTCTTCCCTAGCAATTTTAGCATAGTCATGGAATTCTCTAAGGTGTTCTTGAAGTAAATCTCTGGCGCCTAAAAGCCTGGAGAGGCAGTTTTCTGCACCCGCCATGAGGTCTGGGATATTTTCACATATTCCGCTTATTTCATTTTTAAAATCAATTCCTTGAGCCAATTTAAGCTTTTCTATCTCCAGATTCGCAAGTTGAACTTCCTCAATAGCCGCTTTTTCTTCTTCAAGCCTTTGGAGTGCTTCGAATATCTCGTTTTTGATTAATTCATGTCCATGATTTTCAGTTTCCATTCTAAATTTAACGGAATCGATGTCAGTGGCTTTTTTGAGCAATTCTTGTTTAGATTTCTCGAAGTCATCTCTTGCAGAGGTTAACTGTATTACAAGATTGTTATGTTCATTTTCCATCTCTTCATTTCGGGTTTGCAGTGAAATGATTTGGTTTGAAAGTAAAGTGTCTTTTTCGTTTAGGGCGGATTCCTTTAATTGAATATCTTCAATTCTTTTTCGAAGAATTTCTTGCATTTGAGCTAGGTTTTTTTCAACTGAATCGGTTTGTTTTATTTTGTTATCTTGGACGTTTTTGAAATCTTCTATTTTATTTTTTGCATCTTCAAGTGATTTTCTTGTAGCCTCGATTTCGTATTCTCGGTTTGCAAATGTGTTTTCTAAATTTCTCAGTGAAAGTTCTTTTTGTTCAATTTCAAGGATACGAGACTCTAAATAATGCTTGTTGTTTTTTAGCTCTTCTTTTTCTTGATTAATAATCTCGAGGCCAGAAGAAAGTAAAACTTCTTTTTCAAGCAATTCGGTTTTGAATATATCTGATTTTTCCTGCTGTATCAGCAAGTCGGTTTCCAAAGATTGGATGGAAAGAAGTTTGTTTTCTATATTAGTCTCTTTTTCGTCTATTCGAGCTTTGACGTTTTCAAGGTAAAGTTTTACCTGAAATATTTCAGCCATTTGCTGTTCAATTTCACTAGATTGCTTGATTATATTTTCGTTTTCTTGCTTTTTTGAAAGATATTCTTCTTCTAATAATTTCCGCTCTTCCTTAAGTTTGCAATATAACGAGTCTATTTCTAGGGCCTGAGCTTCTAGTTCCCTGCTGTTTTTTTCTAAATCTTCGCTTCTGCGGTCCACTTCAAGGGCTCGTTCATGTAAATTCCGGGTCTTTTGGTCTAATAAATCATGAAGGGCGGTTATATTTTTTAAATCTGCATCGCTTGTCGTTGATTGATGATTTGAATTTGATTTTAGTGTGTCTAATTCATTTTGAAGTAGAACTAATTCTTCAGCGTAGGTTTTACTTTTAATAATTTGAAGGTTTAGCTGCTCAGCTATGGATGATTTTTCAGATTCAAGCATGCTTTGTTTTGAAATGGTCTCAATTTCGCGTTCAGCAATTGTTCGATTATTTTCTAACAACGAACCTAATTCAATTTTTAATAGCTGATTCTTATTCTTTAGTTTCTTTATTAAATTTGATAAATGCCTTTTACTTTTAGACTTAGTTTTTATTTTATTTACGGTTGCGGATTGTTCATTGATTGTAAGAGCGATGTTTTCTGAGGGTGTGATTGCAGCAAAGTTATCAGTCACGATAAACGAAAATTCGTAGTTACCAATATTTAATTTGTCATTAGATTTTAGAATCGATTCTTGAAATGAACTTCCGTTTAAAGTTAAACCCGAAAGAGGCGTAATGGATCGAACTAAAAGGCCTCTTGGTTTAACATAGTTTACTTGAAATAATAGCGCAGGTAGGTCTAAGCCAGCTAATCGGAGTTCGCAACCAGCAACTGTGCCTACAAGAAATGTGCTATGGATTGGGAAAGACTGGATTTGCTTGTTAAGGCACGAAAAAACCATGGTTGCTTTGGAAGCAACATCGTGGTGTTCAGGAATGAAAGGTAATTCATCTTCTTTCATACCAATGGTTTAAAAAAAATCAGTTGTAGTGTATAGGCCAATATTTAGCCGTGTGTTTCAATTACAAAAAGCACGGCAAAATAAGCCCCAAACCCCCTAGGCTTCCGGGGTTCCTGTTTAGGTTCTGCCAAATTGATTTTCAAGATCATTTTTGCTTATCAATAAAGATGTCGGCCGTCCATGAGGGCAATGATAATGGGATTTGGACAAGTGGCGCATTTTGGCTAAAAGGTGCATTTCTGTTTCGTTAAGGGTGTCTCCTGATCGGACTGCGGAGTGGCAAGCGGTCAGGCTTAAAATATGATGGAAAAAAGCGTCTTTACTTGGAATTTCATCCTTAGCAAAAAGTTGTTCTATAACTTTATTAAAAAGAGCTTTTGGCGATTTTCGTCCTAGCAAAGCAGGGTAACTCTCAACGAGAATTGTGTTTCCGCCAAATCCCCGTATCTCAAATCCTAATTGCTGTAATTCTTCTTGTCGTGATAGGACCAATTCAGATTGGAAAGCTGCTAGTTCGATGGTTTCAGGGATTAAAAGTTTTTGGGCAGGCACAGGCCCTGCTGAGAGTTTAGTTTTTAATTGTTCGTACAAAATGCGTTCGTGAAGGGCATGTTGATCAATAATTAAAACCCCCTCATCCGTTTCGATCACAATATAAGAATTGTAAACCTGCAATACCTTGAAGTTTTCCTCTTTAAACAAGACAGGAACGATTGTTGGGGCCTGCGGTTTTTCTGAATAAGTATAATTAGGCGCTTGAGTTGATGATTCATCGGAAGAATGATTTTTAGGTTCTGATTGTTCACTTGGACTGTTTTTATAATCGAATGGAAGCGAGGGGGCTGGTGAAGGGTCAGATTCAAGAGACCATGGCTCTGGGGGATTGTTTTTTTGCGGGATTGTAATTGTAAATTCAGGCAACCCGATGTCAATTGGGTTTTTTCTGGTGAAAGGTGGTTCATCTTGAAGTTGAAAAACTGCACCTTTATTTTTGTCTAGAAGAACATTTCTTACAGCATTAAATACCAGATGATGAACGGCTCCAGGATCGCGGAATCGAACTTCTGATTTAGTGGGATGTATGTTTACATCAACTTTTTCAAGGTCGGAATCAAAAAAAAGAAATGCAATTGGGAATCTTCCCGTCATCATATGGCCCCGAAAACCCTCCTGAATAGCGTGCGATATGGTTCTATCTCTAAACCACCTGCCATTGATAAATAAATATTGTGATTTGGCGCTACTTTTATCAAGGTTTGGTGATCCTATATAGCCTTTGATTCTAAAATCACGGTGATTTGATTCGATGTAAAGCAAATCATTAGTAATGTCTTTTCCGAAAAAGATGCTGATCATTTCTTTGAGGCTAGCGCCTTGCGATGCTTGTAAAACTTGTTTTCCATTATTTTTGTAGGACCAGTGAACCTCGCATTTATCAAGGTTGTTTCGGAATGAAGAAAGAATCATTTTGGTGATTGTTTCAGTAATTTGAGCTGTTTCTGCAGGCGGAGCTTTAAGGAATTTTCTCCTTACAGGGGTATTGTAAAACAGATGCTTGATTTCGATTCGTGTGCCTGGGGAACCATTCCAAGGCTTTGCGGGATGAAGCAATCCACCCTCACAAAGGATTTCTGCCCCTTGATCAAGATCGGGAGGGCAGGATTGCAGCAGGAATTTAGAAACGCTAGCAATTGATCCTAAAGCCTCTCCCCTGAAGCCGAGAGTTGAAATTCTGAATAGATCTTCTGAGGATTTTAGTTTGCTCGTTGCATGGCTTGTGAGTGCAAGCTGAAGTTGTTCTGGATAAATTCCACACCCATCATCAACGACTCTAATTAAATCATGTCCACCCTGCTCGATTTCAATATCGATTCTTTTAGATTGTGCATCGATGGAATTTTCTACAAGTTCTTTGACAATACTTGCAGGCCTCTCGATGATTTCACCCGCAGCAATTTGGCTGATAACTTCGGGTGGTAGGAGCTTAATAATTGCCATTTTAACTTCCGTGTTATTTAATCTAGAACCTTAAACTTCATCTTCATTGTCAGTTTCGCGA
This sequence comes from Planctomycetota bacterium, assembly GCA_026692965.1. Lineage (GTDB taxonomy): Bacteria > Planctomycetota > Planctomycetia > Gemmatales > Gemmataceae > UBA969. The sequence continues at coordinate 21,560 of JAPLNF010000337.1, read as the reverse complement.
GTAGGTGAATCATCCTCTGAATCTGGGGTTAGAGCAAGTTTTTTTAGCTTTCGTTGTAGAGAATCAGACTTCATCCCAAGAGACTTTGCCGCTTTTTCCATGTCATTGTAATTTTCAGAAAGCGCCTTTTTAATCTTATCCTGCAGCTTCCAATCTTGTATTACCCTGTAAAGCGTTCGTTCCCCAATCCCAAGCATTCGGGATGCTTCCTCCCGGTTCCCATTGGTCAGCGAAAGAGCTTGTTCAATAAAAAAGCGTTCCACTTCCGAAAGTGGCCTACCTATTAAATGAGAAGCCTGTGGAGATTGGCCCGAAAGAGGCTGAATACGATTAAGGATATTACCTTCTTGAACATCATCGATATTCAAAATGCCATCAACATCAAGAACAACCATACTTTCGATGAAATTTCGCATTTCCCGGACATTTCCCGGCCAGTCATATAGAGTCATAGCTTTACGAACGGGTTCTGCTATGGTCATGGCATGTTTAGCATGAAGCTGGTTAAATTCCTTAAGAAAATGTGAAGCTAATAGCGGGATATCTTCTCTGCGTTCACGAAGTTGGGGCAATCTGATTTTTAAACGATTGAGCCTGAAAAACAAATCTTGTCTGAAGGTACCTTCTGTCACGGCAGCTTCAAGATCACGATGGGTTGCAGAAACCACCCGCACGTTAACCTTCAATGGTTCATTACTGCCAATTCTAAACACTTCACTATTTTCCAAGACACGCAATAATTTTGCCTGAAGACTCATCGGCATGTCGCCTACTTCGTCAAGGAAAAGAGTGCCGCCGTTTGCATATTCAAACCGACCTTTCCGCATTCTTTCTGCGCCTGTAAAAGCTCCTGGTTCATGGCCAAAAAGTTCATCATCAAGTAGATTTTCGTTTAGTGCGGTACAATTCATTGCGACAAAAGGTTTGTTTTTACGCGGGCTGTTATTGTGAATAGCCTTGGCAACCAATTCCTTTCCTGTCCCTGTCTCGCCTTGGATTAATACGGTTGCATTGGTAGGCGCTATGCTTTGTAGTTTCACGACTACATCATGCATTTTAGAGCTGTTGCCCAAAACGCCTTCGAAACCAAATTTTTCGTCTAGCTGGCGTTTAAGCTCACGATTGGTACGGGCAAGCCTTAGTCTTTCGGATGATTTTTCTACAATGGTTCGCAGTTCAACCATGTCTAGCGGTTTTGTTAGGTAGTTAGATGCACCTTGTTTGATTGCTTCTACTGCAGTCTTTATATCTGCGTGACCGGTGATTACTATAACTTCAACTTCGGGTAACTCTTCTTTGGCTTTACGAACAATAGCAAGTCCATCAACATCTGCCATTCGTAAATCAGTTAGAACGACATCAAAGGTTTCGGTTTCAATTTTTTTAGCACCGTCTTTGCCACTGCATACCACAGTGCATTCAAAGCCGACTCTCTCCAAGCTTTCTGAAACAACCTCGGCATGAGGTTTTTCATCATCAATAATCAAAACACGAATTCCTTCTCCGGATTTTCGATTTAGTATTTGATTAGATTTATCAGGATCCATAACCATTATCGCCCTACTTTCGCAACAATTTAATCAAAGCTTATTGTATAGTTTAACCAAATTAATTGCCTAGTCTCTGTTTGTTTCTTATTTTCTCGTTAAAGAACGCATGATCGTAATACCGATAAAAGAAGTAAGATTTCTACGCTTTGGTAAAGTTGTGCGTAATTGGGCTATTCGTTAAAGCTAGGGTGTTTTTTAGGTAAAAAGATGAATATTAGTGAACCACAAGTTCTTTTAGGAAAAATAACAGCTTTAAGAGAAAAGCTTGAAAAAGCAGTTCGTGAGCCTGTTTCGCACCAATTAATTACCGAAGATAGCTTGGGATTTATTGCTAGAAAAAACCGATTAGCTTCCAAACTTGTTGAATCGGATGAATGCGATTCAGTAATTATTGACGAAAGTAAAGGGGATCAGGCACTAAGATTGCCTGTTAAACTTACTTCGAAAGCCAGAGAGTTGTTAATTCATGGGAAAGATTTGATTGGAGATTTGCGTAATTTAGCAAATGCTTTCCTTCTTTATCGTACCGATGATGAAATAGGATCTAAAAAAGGGGTTCAGGAATCTGGCGCCTTGATTAAGTTATATCGTGAAACAACAGCAATGGCAGATACTGCTCTTCGGATGATTCCGAATTTCCCTGAGTCTCCATCTAGCCAATTGCAGCTTTGTGTCGGTGTGGAAGCTATTTTTCAAGTTATTTCCCAGCGATTAAGAATTCTAAAACAAGCTTGTATTGCAAAAGAAAAAGAACTTCAAAAAATAACCAAGCTTGTAGAACTATTTGATTTAATTTTAACTGGAAGCAAGCCTGATTTTGTAGATGTTCAAAATATTGTTGAAGATATTCTCGAAGAAGTGCGAAACGGCGAAACCCTCCGATTTCTTCGTGAAGATAATGATTACCCAGCAAGGTATGTTGCTTGCAAGGGACTGAATTTTGCAAGAGTTGTTGCGAGGGTAATATTCCAAGACGCTCAATTACGCTTAGCGAGTATGGAAATAATTGCTGCAGCATTATTTCTTGATATAGGAATGATTAAAATCCAGGCATCAGGATTGGTTGAACCAGAACGAATTCATGGGAAAATGACGCGGGCTTATGAATCGCATTGTTTTATTGGTGCAGAATTACTCCAACAATCATTTCCTAACATGCCATTGCTTGCAGAAGCGGCTCTTTCTCACCACGAAAATATAGATGGATCTGGTTTTCCTTCCGGATTTAAAGGGGCAGAGTTATCCCCAGTCATTAGATTTCTTGCAGTTTGTGAACGATACATTGCTAGATGCATGTCGTCTTCATCCAATAAACCTTTAAACACCAAAGGTGCGCTAACCTCGATTCTTATGGATAGTGAAGATGGAAAGCTTGATAAGATTTATGCACGTTTTTTACTAGCAATTTCGTTTTATCCCTCCGGTACAGCGGTAGAACTTTCAGATGGTTCCCTTGGGATTGTTTTAGCTAATCCGCTTTCCAAGAATACAGAAACAGAATCTAACAATCAAATTGTTGCAGTATTGAGGGAACCCGATGGCAGCTATGTCTCCAAGCCCAAAATCCTAGATCTTGCTGGTAGAGCTTCACCCGCCGTACTTCGTGGTATTTCGCAGCAGGAAAAAGATGATCTTATTGGGACTGAATTTCCTGAGTGGAACTCGAACTAACAAAGGTTACGGAAAATGTTTCCCAGGCGTTACATCACCTATGTTGAAGCGACCAGGCATCCTTGGCCTAATTTTATATTCTTATTACCTATTGTAATATTATACGAGACTGCTGTTTGGTATTGCTCGAGCCACCATGTTGATGGGGTTAGAAATGGTGCGGATGGTTGGTTAAGGCAGAACTTAGCTGTTTATGGTGTAAACCTAATTTGGCTTCCTCCTGTTTTCCTACTTTGTTTTTACGCATTCCAAAGTTTTTTGAGATGGTGGAGTCGACCTCACGAAAATATTGAAACCATTACCGGCATGATTCTGGAAAGCGGAATATTTGGAATGGTGTTGTGGTTGGTTGCAGGAATCTGGAGCAAAGGTTTTCTTGCTTCAGGAGTTGATGCTTCAAGTGGAGTTTCCTCTGCTTGGGTAACTTATCTGGGCGCAGGAATTTATGAGGAAGCAATTTTCAGGCTTCTGGGTATCCATATCATATTATTGCTATTTCCGAGAAACATTTTCCCATCTTTGCCTTTAGCATTTTTCGTGTCTTCTATCGGATTTGCAACATCACATCATCTGGGTGTTTTTGGAGAAGCTTTTCAGTTTGACATTTTTGTTTTTAGAGCCCTTGCAGGATTATACTTCTGCGCAGTTTACATGTTCCGAGGTTTTGGAATTGCAGTTGGGGCTCATGTGATCTACGACTTTATTGTTTCAGTTTAGTTAGTGAATTTCATTAACTAGGTAATGGTTTTTTTGAACCGGTTAGTAATGAAACAACAACCAAAGTGATAAAGCCTAAAGGTATGGTAATGATTCCAGGCTGGCTGAATGGGACCAAAGCACTTTCAGGCGATAATCCATAAACATCTTTAAAGGTATCGGAACAAGAAAGAATCCAGCCCAAGGATGAAAACATTCCTACAATAATCGCACAGATAACCCCTTCTTTGGTTGTTTTTTTCCAGAACAAAAGCATAACAAGCGATGGAAGATTCGCACTAGCTGCTACGCTAAAAGCCCAACCAACAAGGTAATTGACATTCATTTTTTGGAATAAAATACCTAAAACAATAGCTATGATCCCAACAAAAATACAGGATATTTTGCCAGCTTTTACTTTGGTCTCATCTTTCATAGGGATTTTAAGAAAACCTAGAAGTAAATCGTGAACAACTGCGCCACTTGCCGCAACTATTAAACCACTGACCGTTCCAAGTACAGTCGTAAAAGCAATTGCAGAAATCATAGCGAACATCACTTCGCCAAAACTTCGAGCAAGAAGAGGCGCAGCCATGTTGCTGTCGCTTACATCAAGTGATCCGCTGGTCATAGCTCCAAGGCCAAGAAACAAAGTTAAAATGTAGAAAAGCCCAATGGTAGAAATTCCGACCACGGTACTATTACGAGCGCAAGATTGACTTTTGACAGTGTAATATCTGATTAAAATATGTGGTAAAGAAGCCGTCCCGCAAAAAAGAGCCAGCATAAGAGAAATAAAGTTTAACTTATCAGTGATTTTTTCGCTACGAATGCCTTTAAGGGATGGGTGATTCCCAGGGCTAAGGACATCCTTCCCAAGGGTTGGTTTGGGGAAATAAATAGTAAGCGTTGAATCATCATCGAGTTTGATTTTGTCATTACCCCAAAGGATAATTTCGCTTTCCTGAATGTTTCGAATAAAATCCAAGGGGCCAAGAGGGCCTGTTTCTTTAACATTTCCAGGTAATTTGGTAATGCTTCCAACAGCCCAAAGATCGCCTTCTTGCGGCCCCTTACCTTTTGGTAGTCCGTTTACCAAGGGTTTTCCGCCTGTTTTCAGGTTTGATAAGATCGTTTGAGTTTCATAGAGATAAAATTCTCCTGCATCAGATTTTGATTTCTCAATTTTCCAATAAGAAGTTTGTTTTGATTCCGAATCAAGAACTCTAACAAAAGGTTTTCCTTTCCAAATACCTTCACTTTTAATTATTTCTGAATTACTAAACCCAAGTACTGTAGGGTCGGAAATGGTTCCTTCTTTAAATGGCCCAAGTATTTTTAACTCGTGATGTTTGTGGTGTTCATGTTGCATATCAACTTTTAGGCCACGGTTTAAAATCATGACGACTAAAATAAAACTAAAAATAACAAGCAATGAACCTTTTAAAAATTGAACATAAGTTGTACTCACCATTCCGGCTGTAGTGACAATTAAAGTGACCACGGTACCAACAATAAGAACCCCAGCATAATGGGGGAATCCCAATAGGGGTTGGATAAGTACCCCCGCACCAACCATTTGGGGAATCAGATAAAAAATACTAACGCAAAGGGTACTGATTGCAGCAACAAATTTAATACCTGGGGAATTAAATTTTGCATCTAGTGCATCAGCAAAGGTATATTTGCCAAGCCTTTTAATAGGTTCTGCTATTACAAATAAGGCAACGATCCAACCTGCGAGATATCCAATTGAATATAAAAAACCATCGTAGCCAAAAAAAGCAATCATGCCGCAGATCCCAAGGAAG
>JAPLNF010000337.1:0-15795 GCA_026692965.1 Planctomycetota bacterium | reverse complement strand
GCAGCACTAAGGTAATCGCCTGCAAAAGCTATACCATTAACAATCCAATGCACTTCGCCATGGGCTGCGAAATACCCTTGAGACGATTTTGTTTTTCCTGCAAAGGAAAAGCTAATTGCTAAAGTGAGCGCAACGAATATTGCAAAAATAACGACTGCAATCCAAGAAGCTTCATGTATCACTAGTTACTATCTCCAGAATGGTTGCCCTTTTTTCGTAAAACATAACTGTAAATTAAGGAAAGTAAAACAGCACTGGTTATTAAAATAAAACCATAAATAACAGGCAAATTGATTCCTGAAATAGTGAAGGTAGTCATTTTTTCTGGAAAAAAGGCGTTTAAAAAAACAAAGAATGAGTAGAGTGCCACATAAAAGAAAAAGAATACAAAGCCGAGGGTTGAATTGTCGTTATGTGGCGCTGTTTTATTTTCAGAAATCATCAACGGTTCCTTCCGCATAAAAATTAATATTAAACTTTAAACTAGATCCCAACCTTTTCGGTATTCTCTTTTGATCATCGGATCAGCTTCAGGGCAATTAGTTGCTTTAATTTTGTCAGCATCCCAAATAAGTTTTTTTCCAAATCTAAAAGCGACATTACCAAGATGATTAGATTCAGTGAGCCACCCGGAATATTCAAAATTACAGGTTGTTGGAGATCCTGTTTTACAAGCTAGCAACCATTCAGCATAATGACCAATTGATTTCGGGATAAATGGCTCGGGCTTTTTGAAATCAACAAATTCTTTTTCGGGTAATAGTGCATACTTGCTGTAATCAGAAAGCAGCATACCTTTATCGCCAATAAATAAAACACCGCTATTCCATGCAGGGATTTTCCCTTCAATCAAATGCGGCGGCTTGTTTGCACCTTGATACCAAATCATTTTAACAGCGGGCATATCTCCGCGAGCAGGAAATTCGTATGTGGCTTGCATTGATGCAGGAGCAATTTCAAGATGGGGTTTTGGGCCCGAAGCTTCAATGCTTGTAGGAGCTTTAAGTTTTAGCGCCCAAAATGGAAGATCGTTCCAGTGACTTCCAAGATCGGACATTGTGCCATTGCCGAAATCCCACCATCGATACCATTTTGGTCCAGGGAAATAAACCGTGTTATATGGTCTAAACGGAGCGGGCCCAACCCATAAATCCCAATCCAGCCCAGTCGGAATAGCGCTGGTTTCTTTAGGCCTATCAGTTACATGAACAATATCGCCATTCTTTTTTGAGTCTTCCTGCGATTGTAAACCCCATGCTCTTCCAACCCAAACATGAACTTCCCTAACAGGGCCAATGGCATTAGTTTGAATGAGTTCAACCACTCTGCGGTAATTATCCCCTGCGTGAATTTGAATCCCCATTTGAGTTGCAACATTGGTCTTTGCAGCAACTTCTCGGATGATACGAGCTTCCCAAATATTGTGAGTCAGAGGCTTTTCGCAATAAACATGCTTGCCCGATTTTAAGGCAGCAAGCGTTACAAATGCATGAGTGTGTTCACAGGTACTTACCACAACAGCATCAAAATCTTTGGCGTTTTCAAACATTTTACGAAAGTCTGAATACTTTTTTGCTTTATCATGTGTTACTGAAGCTTTAGCAATTGCTTCAGAATTAACATCGCAAAGTGCAACAATGTTTTCTGATGATACACCTGCAAGGTTTCCTGCACCTCTACCCCCTGCCCCAACAATTGCAATGTTCAACTTGTTATAAGTGTCTTTTGCCCGGATATAATTCGGGGCAGATAAAATAAAACTGGAAGTACCAGCCAATGAAGCTTTAACGAATTTTCTTCTGGAAAATTTCTTAATCATGATTCTGCCTTATGAATGCCATGGCTTTGAAGATATTCAAGAACTATGGAAGTTCCTTGATTTTTAACCCTTTGAATTCAATAGGGGACCCTTCAGATTCCAAACACAAATAACCAGTTTTAGGATCGCATTCTTTTCCGCCTGAAACTTGTTCACCATTAACCCAAAGGCGAACCTCGCCATTGATTGCCTTGATGTAATAGTGGTTCCATTCTCCAACACCCTTGGAAACATTTTTTGAAGGAAAACTACGGTTTCCTTTGGGAGATTTTGGTTCAAATGGAGTCATTTTGGATTTTCCCACGGGAAACACATCGCCATGGGTAGTGAACCAGTCGGATTTTTTCTTGTTTGCTTTTTCGTAGTTTTCAGCATAACCATGATCAAGGATTTGGATTTCAATTCCTGCTTTAGGAAGTTGCCCAGGCTTAAGACCTTCCAAACCATCTTCACTAGCCCAAATGAAAATCCCAGAATTACCTGCATGTTTCATATGGCGCCAAGTGGCAACCATTTCAAAGTTGGTATATTTTTTCTTACTTCTAGTCACACCAACAGGAGTGCCTTTGCAAAAAATCGTAGTGGCGACCATTTCAAAGGTGGTATATTTTGTCTTTCTTCTAGTTATACCAACAGGATTACCTTTGCAAAAAATCGTGCTATTCACCCATTCCCAAGTGTCTGGGTCGGTGTTAACATTTTGGAAGTCATTTTCAGTAAGGGGCACCCAACCTTCGCCCTCGCCTGTAATTAATTTAACTGATTCCTGAGCGGTGGTTATGTTGCTGAAGCTTATAAACCCAAGCAAAGATAAAAACATAAAAGTCTTGATTAGTTTGTTTAAAATTTGCATTTAGAAACTCCATAGGTTGCGTAATCAATGGAAAGTACAGCTATTTTAAATGGTGCGCTATATTAATCCGATAAGTAAATGACATATTATTTCTTAACTGGAGAACCATTTAAGGAATCAAGGTAAGCAAGTAAATCTGAAAGCTGTTCTGGCGTTAGGTTGTTTACAAGGCCTGCGGGCATCATAGAATTTTTCAAAGGGGTTCGTTCATCAACCGTATCCTTTTTAAGATCCAAAGATAAACCTGTGTTTTGCCTTAAAAGAATTATTTGCGCACTTTCGCTGACAATATACCCTGTAATAATTTTGCCGCTTTTCGTAGTGAATGCTAGTGTTTCAAATCCCTGCGCAATCTTTACATCGGGTTTCAGGATAGATTCTATTAATTCATTTTTTTTGTAGCGTTTACCAATATCAACGAGGTGTGGGCCTTTTGGTTGCAATCCGTTGGCATCAGTGTGACAAGCAGAGCAAGTGTTGGAATTAAAAAGAATCTTCCCTTTTTCTGGGGTCCCTTTTGCCGCCATGGCTCGTTCCATTGTGGTTTCAAAACTTAAATTAGCAATAAGGTTAGGATCTTTGGGGTTGGCAATCGGAATCACAATTGGTTTTTGATTTTCTTCTTTTGTGATCGAAGGAGAATAAAGTTTTGGTTCATTTAACGGAACTTTATGCAATGCAAGTTGTTTCGCCAATTCTGATTTGGATTTATCATCCAAGCTTAACATGGCAGTTTTAAGAAATTCGCCAATGCGATTAGTTTGGTCCCAAGGTTGCCTATCGTAATAGGGGCCGCTGTTATCTGGTCTAGTTCCCCACCAATCCCCTTTGTAGATAGCTTCTTTGAAATAAAGCCTAGTCAAAGTGCTTAGAATTTCGGATTTAACAAGATTGTTAGGCATAGAACTGTATTTTTGAATCAACCCTGATATTGCTTTATCATTGTGCATATATCGTAAAGCCCAAAATGCCCCGTTGCTAAAATCATTCCCTATAGAATCCAGACAAACTTGTGTTGAATCAGTTTGAACTAACGTTCTAACAGCAAGGTGGGGGATAACTCTTTCCAAATCCGGTGTTGCGTGGTTGATCGTCTCTTTGGGAGAGTTTTGCCCAGCGCTTCGTTTAGTTAAAGAGAGTACTTCATTTGATAGGGTATTATTGGGAAGCCTTCCCAGAGATATAATCGCTTGAGCTTTTGTTTTAAGATTTTCACTTTTCAAAGCATTTGAAAAACTATCCATAGGTAATGGGACTTGTTTTCCTTCTGCCATCACGAACAGTTCTTTTGTTCTATCGGTCACTACTCTTAAAGCATGTTCCTGCATTTGGGGGTCTGAGCAAATGGAAAGAAGAAACTTATTTGCGTCTGCACCATTAAGTTGTTTGAGTGTGTAAAGTGCAGCAACTCTAACTTCAGTGGGCAATGATTTGTTAGATGAAATCTCTTCCAATTTGGTTGTTGTTGACTCGTTTTTACCCCGCCTTAATATCTCGCGCTGAATTTTTAATCTTTGAACAGCACTCGGATTATTTAGGCTATCAACAAGGTTTTCAACTGAATATTTTTTCAAATCTTGAAGAGCTGATGGGTGAAAACCTTTGGGGATAACTCTTGTAATAAAACCGACATTAGGACCACTAAAATTAAATCCCCCATTTTTCCAACTGCTAACATATAGCGCTCCGCTAGCATCTATATCTGCATCAGTTGGCCTAGGGATTTTAAGAAAGACTTCTTGGTGAGGGTTAAAACTTGCACCATTAGGGGTTAAAGTGTGCCGGTAAACTTCCGAACGGCCCCAATCACAAGTGAACGCTGAATTTCCATAAGGTTTCGGCCAACGATTATCATGAACATAAACGCCGCCACACCCAGAACCACCACCATAATCACCCAACGGTGGCATGAGTTCATCTGCAAAATTCATGTAAAGACTAGGGTAGCCATACTCAGCAGATTGCATGATATGATTGACTCGGACATTCCAACCTCCACCATCGTTTGTGTTATCGCGGGTGAAAATATTCATAAAAGGATCAATGCAAACATCTAAAATGTTTCGTAAGCCCCAAGCGTAGATTTCAATTTCCTTGCCATCAGGTCGTACTCGTACAACTCCGCCCCCACGTCTGCTAAGAGTCGTACCATCGGTACCCTTAGCTTCAGAAAAACCAAAGTCGCCAACTGCGATATAAATCCAGCCATCAATTCCCATGTGAATATTATTTGTCGTGTGATCAGCACCTCTTTTTCCAACTTGATCGGTACTAATTCCCGAGATAAGAACCTCGTGCCTATCAGATACACCATCCAGATTGTCGTCATGAAAAACGCTAAGAAAAGGTGGATGCAGAACCCAAAGGGAGCCGTTGTCATAAAAGAGTCCACGGGGATGATCCACCATTGCAAAAGTATTAAACTTATCGGCTTTGCCATCATTATTGGTATCTAGGCAGCGAAGAATTTTTCCTCGACCTTTTTCTTTCCCCAAAGAACCCTGTTCATCAACTCCAACAAATAATTCCCCCGGAGAAGCCGTTGCAATGCATACGGGATAATTAACTTCGGGCGGTTTTCCAAAAATCGTAACTTCGAAATCATCAGGAGCTTTTACATCTGCCAAAGTTGTTTCAGTATTACTTGGTGGCGTGTTGTTTTGGATATTATTGGTAACATCTTTAGGAAGTTCGGGCATCTTGTCTGCATAAGCTTCAAATTCCCAAATGCATGACCAATTAGCTGCATTAGCTCCAACGCAAGTAATTCTAATGTATCGTGCTTCTTTTACGGTTACGGAGTGGGGGACAATTCTTAGTTTCGTCGCGTTGGTTGAATTATCAACAACCATAGTCCATTCTTTTTGATCCAATGAGCTTTCAACTTTGTATTGATAGGCAACATTCGGTTTTTCCCAATGAATACGAATGTTGCTAATCTTTTCAGATTTACCAAGGTCGACCTGCCACCATTCATTTTTTGCTCCAGATGATGCACACCATCGAGAACCTAAATCGCCATCAACTGCGTTTTTGGAAAAGTTGTTCTTAACTTTTTCTTCAGAGGACGCTTTGGTTTCTTTGCCATAAGCTAAGTTACCTTCTTTGCAGCATGATTGACTAGTTTTTGCGGGTTCAGGCTTGATTTTAATTGCTATGTTTGCAAGTGCTTTGATTTCGTTATTTGTTTTTTCGTTAGTTTTTCGAAAATCATTTTCATCAGTTCTACCTAAGCTCCAAAGTAAACCCTTTGTAACGGTGTCAAGATAGGTGGGATCAACCATGGTTTCGTTAAAATGCCCAATGGTTGTTGCAAAAACTTTTCCTTTGCCATATTCATTGGTCCAGATGCAAACTTGTGGTTGGCCATCCGCTTTTTTGGGTGCTTCAGCAAGAGGAACTGCCCGAGGCCAAACTTTGACTGTGTGATAAAGCTCGCCTTTGCCTACTTCCCAAGTGTCTCCAAATCCTTTCATAATCGGATGATTTTTTTGCAGGTTTTTAACAGTATAACCATAGTTAGGGCCATGTCCGGGTGATTGAACCCCAGTGAATTCAAACCATTTGTCTGTTCCTGTACGGTAGCAATGCATGGAGCAATGGATAAGAACTGCGGGTAATCCTTCACGATGTGGTTTTAGAATTGTTTCAACCCAAGCTAAATCTTTTACATCTGCAAAACATTCATTATGAACAACAACATCAAACCCTTTAGCCCAATCAGGGTTTTCATAAAGAGGAATTTTCGTATTCGTGGTACTGCCGCCTTGATGAACGATTGTCCATTCGACATCAGCACGAGCGGATATGCCCTGGGTTAGAATTAATTTTTGTCGTTCATAATCATGACAACACCCGCCAGTTACCAAAAGGGCCTTAATCGGTTTCTTTTTATTATCAACTTGTTTTTCATCGCCCCAAGCTGGGACAATTGTCAAAAATATGGTAAAAAGAAGTAAAGTTGAAAACCTTAGCATGAAAAACACCTTTTGAAAGGTTAGGGGTTAAAACTAATCCAAGATGTTAAACTACTCCAAACTCAAGGTTTGCGAAAGATTGAAGTAGAATTATTCGGATTTTTTCAAACAAAACGAAAGCTAAGAAAACAGCTATCAAGGTTGGATAATTAGGGATTCTTTTTGTTTTTTGGTGAATGATTTTATCTGGAATTCGCGTTTTAATGCAGCAGAATGGCCAAAGTTTTGTTGTAAATAAACAATCTGAACAGGCCTTCTGCAACGTGTGTAACGGGAAGCTTTGCCGCAATTGTGCGCTAACAATCGTTTGTTTACATCTTTGCTTATACCTGTGTAGAGTGAATTGTCTGAACAACGAAGCATGTAAACGACCCAGCATTTTTTCTTCATAGGCTATTCAGGTCTAGATTACGAGAAATTAAATTCACCCTGAGTATTTGAATCTACGCCATATTTAGCAAGGTATTTTTTAACATTAAGTTTTTTTTGAGTGTTAACGGAGCTCATGAAACGGATAGAACCAAAAATTGGCCTTTCAGGGCCCCATGGCCGATCATATCTCCCCAAAACCCAAAAGATTCCACTGTAGGAGTTTGGATTCCGCCCATCAAGAGCGAATTTGTTATTGAGTTCAATCATAACTTTAAGTGCTTCTTGGGGTGTTTCACACCATTCTAAAATCTTTTTCCCCCAAAGCATTCGCAGGTAATTATGAATTCTTCCCTCATTATTTAGTTGATTTTGCGCAGCGTTCCATAAAGCATCATGAGTCTTGCATGCTTGGAATTGTTCAAGAGTATAAATAAAAGGTCTTTTATCGTTAGTGTGTTTTTTTAAGCTCACTTTAGCCCAAGAAGGTAACGATTCGTAACGATCGTAATCAAGACGCTTTGAAGACATGTTGTAGCCAATTTCACGCCAAGTAATTAACTCATCAAGGAAAGATTCAGCAGCAGGACTCATATTCCACCACCCTTCCCTTTTTCCTCCGCCTTTTGCAGACAAATGAGAAGGGTTCCATTCTTCTTGCTTAGCGAGTTGTTTGAATACATAATGCGAAGAAATGTGCCCAAAATGCAGGTATGGGGAAAGACCACTACGCACATTTTCGTCTGGTTCATTTCCTAATTCTTTGTACTGGATAAGATTAGATTTCAAGAATAGTTCTGTAGCTTTTTTTGCAGCCTTTGCGCCCCCTAAAATAAAAGAAGCTTTTACTGAATGATCGATATCAAGGCCTTCAAGAAACTTGTCTCCCTTTGCTCTAAGTATCGGTAAAGCTGAAGGCCATTTGTTTGTTATTTGTTTGGGCAATTCCCCGATTTTGGGGAGATCAATTCCAGCGATTGGATTTTGTTTAGGAAAATCCCCAAGATGATCTCTTAAATTATTATGCAAATAAGCTCTGAATGAAAATGCAGTGGTAAAAACTCGATCGGTAGAATGAAGTGGAAGTATTCCATTAGAATCCACCTTTTCAAAGAGTACCGGAATTTGGCTTGAAGCCAGACGAATCATTGCAGGAATGAAGAAACAAGGAAAGTCATCAGTAACGACTACGCAGGCTTTTTTAGATAAAGATTCAAGCAATCCTGCCTGATCGCCGTGCTTAGGTTCTAAGTATGGATAGTATAAAATTCCTTTGTTGCCTTCTAAATCGACAGCGTTTGCATTATCTTTCATGCCATCGATAACGAATTTATGGAGTCTTTGGCTGGCCCAGGGATAATTAATCCGAAGCGCTTCGAAAATGACCAAGGGCTTTTTAAGTTCGATGCACCATTCAATTGCTCTTTGAAGGCTATAATTGTGATCGATTCTTCTGTTTGCAATCATCCAGTAAACAACAAAATCACCCTCCTGGTTTAAAGGACGATTGTTGCACGGTGTAATTCTTATTGGAGGTACAGTAATAGCCATGAATTTATATCAATTCTTCCACTGAAAAACAGAAAGGGTTTTAAGGTCGCGAATGAAAATTTGATCACCACTGATTGCTAAATGAGCCCATGATTCATTTTCAGTTATTTCCCTAGATTCCAAGACTTTAAATTCTTTGGGGTCTGCCTCTAGTAGGTAGAGAATGCCTTTTTCATCAAGTGCAAGAATTCGATTTTTGTATGCGATCAAACTCCAATACTTACCAAAAGATTTAGGGGAAGTCCATTTGGTTTCGCCATTGGATAAATCAACGCAAGTAAATCTTTGGTTTTGAAGGTGCATGTATGCAAAACCATTGATGACAACAGGTGTCGACATATAACCTTGCAGTTTATTCTCCCAAACTTCATTCACAGCAAATCCCGAATCATTTTTACTGATTTTATAAAGCCAAGATTTGTTTTGGTAAGTGCTTGCAAAGATAGTGTCTCCAACAACAACAGGAGTGTAAATATTCATGCCACGAAAATTAGGTACAACCTTCGACCAAAGAACATCACCATTTTCAGGATTTAATCCTGCAAGTTTTTCCCTTGATTGGATAAGAAGTTGCTTTTGGCCCCCAAGCGTTGTCATTAAAGGTGAAGCAAATGCACTGCCATTCATACCACCTGAATCTTTGAATGATCGCCAAATAACGGCGCCATTTTTTTTGTTAAGTTTGAAAACAGAAGCCCCTGCCTGTACATAAATCGCATCGCCATCAATTAAAGGGGAAGATACAAAGCCAAAGCTAGGCACAGGTGTTTTGAATTGCTCTACAAAATCAATGCGCCATTTTTCCTTACCATCCATTGCGTTGAGGCAAACAAGAACATCTTTGATTCCTGCAACATACAAGCATTCGCCATCAAATGCAGGGGTAGCTCTAATCCAACTACCATTTGAGCCTGCAAAAAAGGGAACAGACATTGCCCCTTTCCATTCGGTGGCCCAAATTTCTTTTCCTGTTTTCCGGTCATAGGCATGAACAACTTCAGATTCTTTGTTTTTTGTTTCTGTTGTGAAAACGAAATTATCAGAAACAACTGGGCCAGAGTAGCTAGGCCCAAGATTTGCTTTCCAAGAAAGTTGTAAAGATTCCTTGGCTAATTTGTTAGGGAAAGAATCACCTAAATAAAGACCATCACGGTTCGGTCCGCGCCATTGGTTCCAAAGATAAGGTTCACCCGCAACGCAAAATGAACCAAATATGAATAAAACTCCAAAAGCTGTAGCTGGAAAAAAGGAAGGCACATTAAACTCCTATTCAGTTAAACGATCATATCGTTCACAAATTAGGGTCAAAATGATACAATGTCAAGCGTAATTAAAATGGATTTAACCAAAGGGATCTTTAAAACCCTACATGGTTCTGCCACCATCAACTACTATTATTTGGCCAGTCATTAGATTGGTGCCGGTTGCAAGAAAAACAATTGCAGCAGCAATATCATCTCCGGTTGCAGCACGCTTCAGGGGAGTTAATGATAATGATTGCTCAATCATTTTAGGGTGCGGGGCAAGCCAACGCGTTAATACGGGCCCGGGCGCAACAGCATTTACTCGAACTTCAGGGGCGAAGGCTTTGGCAAGCGATTTTGTCATGCAGTTAAGCGCAGCCTTGCTCATTGCATAAGGAATAGAACTGCCATTTCCTGCCAAGCCTGCAACCGAAGTAACATTTACAATATTCCCACGGGATTTTTTCAACTCCGGCATAACGGCCCTGCAGGCGTAAAAGGTACCTTTCATATTTACCGAGAAAATGTCATCCCAAACCTGATCTGTTAAAGCATCCAGGTCGTTATGTTCAATAAAATGTGTCGTCCCAGCATTGTTAACGAGAACATCGATCCCACCAAACATGCCTGAGCATTTTTGAGCCATTTCCTTTACCGCTTTATCATCCGAAATGTTTGCTTTGTAGGGAATGGCTTCACCCCCAAGTTTAATAATTTCCGCGCAAGTTTCTTCAGCTTCCTTGGCCGACCGGGAATAATTCACAACAACTTTAAAGCCTTTGGATGCCAAAAGTAGAGATGTGGATTTACCAATACCAGTACCGCCACCAGTAACAATTGCTGCTTGTTTTTGCATTTTAGCCTTTCTTAAGACTTATTTTTTAATCGATTTCTTAGCAACTTCCTTAATTTCAGCAGGGGAAAGATTCCGTACCTTAATATCCTTGACTGCGCCAACGGTATC
The DNA here is from genome assembly GCA_026692965.1 of Planctomycetota bacterium. GTDB lineage: Bacteria > Planctomycetota > Planctomycetia > Gemmatales > Gemmataceae > UBA969. Next base: position 5,018 of record JAPLNF010000337.1, on the reverse strand, counting down.
ATAAGAAGCAATACCAAAAGGGGTGGATACATTACATTCAATACGGATCCCAAGCTTTACATCCGAGGTATCAAGGTCAACAGTTTGTTCTTTATCTATCCATGTTTCAACTCTTTTGTCGGTAACACGAATGCGGATTTTATACCACTGATCGTTTTTATATTCGATACCCTGTCCGGTTTGATTCTCAGATGCATCAATACCATCAATACTTGAAAGCCCGGTAACAGATCCGCCCCATCCACCAACCACAAAAGAGCAAAAAGAATCACCAACGGGAAAAGTAGTGGTGCAGAAAAAATCTCTCCCATCAACGCGCTTACTTTCCAAAATGACTTCGTAATTCATTTTTGGAAAATCTTTGCCATCATAGGTTAGCCCAGTCATTTTTGAGCCTTTTTCTAAAATGATAGCACCATCCTTTACGGAACTTTTTCCGGGTTTAAAAAAGTCCGATTGCTTCCACCCTTTAAGTGTTTTTCCATCAAAAAGCGATTTCCATTCAGCCTTTTCATTGGGAACCTGCGAAAATCCAGTCTTAGCAATTAAAAGCAAGCCTAAACAAAGGGTACAAAGTGACATCTTAGCTAAATTGAGTTTTGAAAATATTGGCACGTTATTCTCCTGTATGAATAGATTGTTCATACTTAAATTAACCTAAATCTTTGCTGTTTGGAAACCTAAAACAATAAGGAATACACCTTTTGCTGAAATGATCAAGGCTGTTGAATTGTGCACTACTTAACAGATAAAATTATCCGCGAGTTTTTAGCGAAGAAAGCCCACCATCTACAACAATAGTTTGGCCGGTAATCCAAGAGTTGGCAGGGTCGAGAAGCCAAACAACCGCAGAAGCAATATCGGTAGGTGATCCTATTTTACCAAGTGGATGCATCGAAACAGATGCTTTCAAGGCATTTTCGTTATTGGTGATTGATTTGGTTAAAGGTGTGTTAATTAATCCTGGTGCTACGCAATTTACCCTTATATTTTTAGATGCATAAGTTGCTGCAGCGGACTTTGTCAACCCAATAATACCAGCTTTAGCGCAAGCAATTGCTTCGTGATTAGCCAGACCAACCTTAGCGGCAGCAGAAGAAATTAAAACTACCGAACCTCCCCTACCCATCATAGCTTTACACCCACTTCTTATGGTTGCGAACGAAGATGTTAGATTTGATTGAATGACAGAAAAGTATTCTGATTCAGAGGTAATGTGTGCTGGTTTTAATAAAAGCGATCCACAGCAATTAACAATCCCGTCAACAACTCCAAAGGTTTTGATTGCAAACTCAATGAGAGAATCGACTTGAGAAAAATCTGAGGCATCAAGATTAAAAAATGAAGTATTTAATTCGTTAGATAAAGCTTCTAATTTCGATGAATCTTTGCCAGCTAAAAGTAAATTGGCACCATTATCTTTTAAAATCTTAGAAACAACAGAACCAATACCACCATAAGCACCAATTACTATAATTGAAGAGTTACTGAATGACATGAGATTTCCTACACAAAGATTTAGTACTAAAAAACATTGCTAGGGATTAAAACTTTACGAAGTTTCTCCAGAGCAATAAACTGGATCTGTCTTACACGTTCTTTTGAAAGTTTAAGGAGTTTACCCACCTCTTCCAAACTCGTAAGGGGTTTATCACCCAAACCGAATCTTTCAGAAAGGATCAATTTTTCTCTTTCATCCAATATATCACAGTCCTTAGAAAAATAGGTATCAAGCACTGCAAGTGAAGTAGTATGAGAAACTGGAACCGAGGAACTACCTGGAACATCAAAATTGTTCCCAAATAAATGATCTAAAGATTCACATTGTACCATCTTCTCTGCAGTATTCTTATAATTAAGCCTAGATAAAGCACGCATAAGGCAAGTGAAGGCATAAGTGCTGAATCGTATACCTTTCCAAGGATTAAAAGCTGCGACTGCTTGTATTAAAACAATTGTGCAATTGCTTGAGTTGTCATCCGCCATGAATCGCATGGGAGTCCATTTATTAACGGCTTTAAAAACCAATTTTCGATTACCTTCAACAACTAAGTTTCTCAAATCAAAATAGGCCTTTTTCCAGAACTTTTTGCGCGAAACATTGGGTTCATTAAAAAAACGAAAGCCAGCGTAATGCATTCTTCTTGAGATATCCTTTGTGTAATCTTCAGGCATATATGAATCAGAAAAATCTATAGAAGAAAAATTCGAAGGATGGTAGAGCTTCAGAGCTTTACTCGTATTAAAAGATTTATTGTAAATAAACTTAATCCCAGACTCTGAGGGTTGGGATGAATGATCTTTGATAAGTTTGATAGCCATTTAAACACTCCGTCGCTAAAGGTTCAATTCGTTCTAATTACACTACCGGAGCAATTTGGCAGTGTCAACATAATTAAAACGATTTGCACGATTTAGCTTTTGGTCGTCATTTTATGCTGTAGAATGACGATAAGATTAAAGGGACTTGTTTAAATATAGTTTTCAGCGAGTTAAATGATGGATGTAGCTCAATATATCTCAAGCCAGTTAGCCGGTAAGATTCTCGGCGTAAGTGTTTCAACAGTTAAGAGGTGGGTGGATGACAAAATTCTTCCAGCTGATAAAACTCCGGGAGGTCATCGGAAAATTTTAGTAGCAGATTTGATTAGGTTATCACGACAGGGCGTATTGCCCGTTGGGGATTTTTCGAAGTTGCCTTTAATTGAAACTCAACCAAATAATAGCAACGCTTTGCAAATTTCTGCTGATAATTTTTATCAAGCTCTTCGTAATCAAAGTCTACTTTCTTGCAACAATATTATTCTCTCCGCTTATAAAAACAATATGCCTATTGAAAAAATTACAGATGAAATTATTCAACCTAGTATGGCTAGAATTGGTGAAGAGTGGATGAGCGGAAACCTACCAATTTTTTATGAGCATTGCTCAACTCAGCTTTGCATTTCTACTCTTTTTGAGTTACGTAATTTTATCAACTCAAGAGATAATACTAACGGGCCTATTGCGATTGGTGGGTGCGCTAGTAATGAACATCATCAACTTTGTAATATGTTGGTAGAGGTTTTATTGTTTGATCTTGGGTGGAACACAAAAAATATTGGAGCTAATACTCCGATTGAATCTTTTATTGATGGTATCAATCACTACAAACCAAGGCTTGTTTGGATGTCTACAACCAACATTTCTAATGTTGATGGATTTGTTAAAGATAATTTATTACTATTTGATAAAGTTTGTGATGCCAATTCTGTTTTGGTTGTAGGCGGTCAGGGATTAACTCCAGCAATCCGAAAAAAGATAAAATTTCATTTTTATGGCGATACAATGTGCCATTTGGCCGACTATGCTAGAGGATTATTTCCACCTGCCGTTTTGCCCCAGCGTGGAAGACCACCTTTACCGGTTTAAATTTTACTATTGTAAATAGCCGTCGCCTAATAGTTGACTGCAGTATTAATACTTTGATGATTAAGCATCTTTTGTTTTTATTAAGGTGGCAAGCTTAGGAATGCTTTAATAAATCCATTAGGACGAATTAGCTTATTAATGGTCCGCCTTAGATATTTTTCAATATGGGTTTTCAACTACTTGGACGAACCAGCATGGGTTCGTGAATTTTTTATGGGTTGGGTAATGAACTTCAAAACCTTGCCGTTTGGATTTATTTGGTTTTGATCATGAAACTTTAAGTTACAATCTTAATGGCTTGATTTTTATCTTTAAGGTGTTGATCTTGCTTTTGTTATTAAAGCCATTGCATCTGAGAACTTAATAGGCGGATTTACGATCATGAATATCATTCTGGTTTTTAAAAATATCTTTATCACTCTTTTTGTTGTTTTTATGTTTGGGCAATTTATTCACGCCGTCGAGATTGATTTTAATAGACAAATTCGCCCTATCCTTTCCGAGAATTGTTTTCAGTGTCATGGGCCGGATCAATCCCACAGAAAAGCCAATTATCGTTTGGATACCAAAGAGGGGGTTTTCGCTGTTGGTAAATCGGGGACTAAAAATATTTTATTGCGAGATGCAAAAAATAGTGAACTGGTTCATCGAATTGAAGAAGTAGAAGGCGATGGGTTAATGCCCCCTCTTAAGTCAGGTAAAAAACTTAACGCTGATCAAATTAAGCTGATCAAACAATGGATTAATGAAGGCGCAAACTATGGCGAGCATTGGGCTTTTGTTGTTCCCAAATCAAGTAGTATTCCTTCAGTTAATAACAAGCAATGGGTTAAGAATCCTATCGATGCTTTTGTGCTTAGCCGTCTCGAATCTAACAATATAAAACCATCCTCACAAGCGTCAAAAGAAATTTTAATCAGAAGGCTAAGTCTTGATTTAATTGGGTTGCCCCCAACGTTAAAAGAAGTTGATGATTTTCTTCGTGATGATTCCCCGCAAGCCTACGAAAAAGTTGTTGATCGGTTGCTTGCTTCGAATCAGTATGGGGAGCGAATGGCCATGCAGTGGCTTGATTACGCAAGGTTTGCTGATAGTAATGGTTTTCAAACGGATTCAGGAAGAAGTATGTGGCCATGGCGAGATTGGGTTATCAATGCATACAACAAAAACATGCCTTTTGACCAATTTACCATTGAACAAATAGCTGGCGATATGCTTCCGAATGCAACCAAATCTCAAATTATTGCGACTGGTTTTAATCGAAACCACCGCCTTAACGGGGAAGGTGGTCTTATTGCAGAAGAATGGCGGATTGAAAATGTTATTGACCGGGTTGACACCACTAGCCAAACTTGGTTGGGGTTAACCCTCGCTTGTGCTAGATGTCATGATCATAAATACGATCCAATTTCACAAAAAGAGTTTTACCAATTCTTTGCGTTCTTCAACAATCTTCCTGAAAGTGGGACATTGGCTGGAAATCAAACGGGTGGTAATACTGAACCAGTTGAAGAAATTGAATCTCCTTCACAAAATGCAGAGTCTTTGAAGATCGAACTTGCAATTAAAGAACAAGAGGCGTTGATTCTAAAACTTGATGAAAAAGT
>JAPLNF010000336.1:12037-53027 GCA_026692965.1 Planctomycetota bacterium | reverse complement strand
GTTGAATTCAAAGTATAGCATTTAACTGGAGAAGATATCGTGGCTGAAACTAAGTCGAAGAAGACATTCTATTGGGGCACCGGAAGACGAAAAACTTCGGTTGCTCGTGTAAGAATTTGCGAAGGTACAGGAAAAATTTCCATTAATAAAAAAACATTGGAAGTTTACCTTACTGAAGAAAAAGATCGCCAATTCGTTCTTGGGCCAATTATTCTTGCGGATATGGTCAAGCGCCTTGATGTTATCGTCACCACCAAAGGTGGCGGTATTTCTGGGCAAGCTGGAGCTATCAGTCAGGGTGTAGCAAGAGCTCTCAAAGCTATGTTTGGACTCACAGAGGTCGAACAACCAACTGCACCTGAAGAAGAAGGCGCACCTCTTACTTTAGCTAAAAAGCTTAGAGACTCCGGATTCCTAACACGAGACGGAAGAATGAAAGAACGCAAAAAGTACGGCCGAAAAGGCGCTCGAAAGAGTTTCCAATTCTCCAAGCGTTAATAGTCTTACTAATCATAAAAGAGCATGGATTTCAAAGATCCGTGCTCTTTCCATTTCTCGATTCTTCGATATATATCAGTACATCTTTGCTTTGCAGAATTTACCATGTTCTCTGGCAAAGGTTTTTGAAACCATTTCAACCAGCGATATAAAGAAACAATTGTTCCTAAAATATCAAGCTTCCTACAAACCAAATGATTAATTTGTGAACTCTCTGAGTATGCATTTAATGCATTAGTCCACATAAGATAATCATCACCAGCAAAACTTGATATCATTCTGGAAACGTCGACTTCTCTACAATCTTTTCGAATGGCACAATAATCAATAAAACCACTGATTTCATTGCCATTAAATAAAATGTTTTCTCGCCTTGCATCACCCCAGCAATATTGAATTTTGACGATTGGATTTGGGGAAGCCATTAAACTTCCCACTTCCTGCCTAAGCCATTTCAAAAGTTCTACCAAATCAAAAAAAGGAAGAAATCCAATTGCTGAAAAGTTAATTGCTGTAATAGAAAAAGAATTAATCTCAACTTCCCGGCTTTTCATGGCTGGCATTACACCAAATCCAGATTGTATCGAACCAACTGCGATATGTAATTCAGCTAATTTATTGACACATTGAACCAGATTGAAAATGGAACAATCTGGAATATTTCCAGGAACCCAAGAGGAAAGATCCCAGCAGAATCCATCATGATAAACAACAGTCGTGTTTTCCTTGTTTCGGACAATTAACGGAAATAAAACAAAGTTGTTATTTCGTGTTTGATCAAGCAAGTTATGGATATTTCGCAACGAACTTAAAGCTGATGAACTATACGATTTTAAAGCAAAAGCACCATCTAAAGAACTGACTTTATATACGACAGACTCACTCAACCCACGGTTACTGGATAACAAAGAAAACGGGGAACTAATAACAAAATTGGAAAGAACAAGTTCAACAATTTTATCGGTCATCGGTCCTATAATATCACTGGCGTTTCAAAGCAACGTCGATTTCAGCAGGTTTAGGTATATCAATACCAGATAACGAAACACTATTAAGAGGCTGCGCCATGCCTTTTAATACATTTAAATTAAAAACAAGGCTTGGCTTAATACCAAGAGCAAGAACAATGAAAACACATCCAATAATAGGTAAATAACTCGGTCGGAAGGAAGTCTTAAAAACTCTTGGCCAAATAGCAGGTTTAAAATAAATACCAGACAAGATTCTTAAATAAATCCATGATCCAACTGCAGCATTTAAAAAGGCGATTATACCCAATAAGAAAAACAAATTATGGGTCCCCTTGCTTAAAGCATCGTCCCAAGTGTAGGGAACGCTGACACACCCAAAAACAATAAAGAATTTAGCAAGAAAGCCACCAGTAAAAGGGATACCAATCAAACTAAATAAAAACACAGCAAGGCAAATTGCTAATAGTGGGGTTTGAGACCCAATGCCTGCAAGATCATCCCAATCTTCAATTGGTTTTTCTTTGGTATCTAATACATCCAGAACTGCGAAAATACCAAATGTCCCAAAGAAGTAGGCTATTAAATAGAAGAATGAAGCGCCAATCCCATCAATGCCAGTAGCCAATTCAAGTTTTGGGGCAACCGCAATTCCAGCAAGAATGTATCCAGAGTGGGAAATACTAGAATAAGCTAAAATCCTACGAAGATTTCTTTGAAGTAGGCCAAGAATAGTACCAATAGTCATTGTAACTGCTGATAAGATCCAAAATAGAACGTAAATATTATCAAGAGTTTTTGAAGAACCAGGTAACGCCCCTTGAGCTAAGGCAAAACCGAAAATACGGACAATAGCAGCAAAACCTGCGACCTTGGAAACTGTCGCAAGCAAAGCGCACATTCGATAAGTGGTACCTTGATAAACATCCGGGGCATAAAAATGAAAGGGAACCATGCTAATCTTAAAACCTAGCCCCGCAAGAATGGCAAGCATCGGGATAAGAAAAAGCAAACCAGAGGAGTTATCAAGATCGGCAGAAGGTTTAAATCGATACCCATTACATAAAGCATCAGAGATTGCAGAAATATTTGTAGTGCCCACAATGCCATAAAGATAACTAAAGCCCAACAGAACCAAACCGGAAGAAAAAATTGAAAGGAAGAAATATTTCATTGCTGATTCCGCAGCGAGATCTTTTTTTCCATGCAAATAAAGTAAAACATAAGTAGGTATACTGATTAATTCGAGCCCAAGAAAAAGTACAACCAAATCATTGGCAATTCCAACAATTGAACAACCAGTAACAAGAAACATTAAAAGGGCAAAAGTTTCAAAAGTGTTTTCAGTTTGGCAGTCGCGCCAAAAAAGGAGACAAAAGTATAAGCCCATACCTAGAGAGAAGTGCCTGATAAAATTAGAGGACATGTCTTCTAAGATGTTTATTGAAAACAAAAGAGACGGATCTATCGAACCGCGTTTTTGTGAAAGCAGTAGAAAATAAGCAAGCAAGAAACCTAGGGTACTAATCAAAGCCCACGGAGTGTTTTTTTTAACAAAAGGCCCCAAAAGAAGTATTAAACTTGCAAGCGCAAAAAGCATGATCTCAGGCATCATGTATTGAATGTAATCTACAATTAATAACGATCCTATCATTGATCCACCAATACCAATCTAAAAAATAAGGTGAACACTATTTATCCAATTTACTAACGGGTAACAAGTTGTTTGCCTGTAAATTCAGTTTTGCAATCAAATGTATTTCAGGCCGAATAGTATCAATCATCGGTTGAGGATACATTCCAAGAATAAGGCAAAGTACTGCCATGGGAAACAAGAAGAACTTTTCAATCAAAGTTAGATCAGATACAGAATCATCTTTCTTAAACACAGGTTCAGAAAGCTTTCCAAAAAACACTTTCATCACCATCGAAATTAAATACCAGGCACCAAAAACCATACCTAAACTACAGATGGAAGCTATAACCTTACCTGTAATATTTGGGTTCTTAGATTCAAACATACCGAATAAACACATAACTTCGCCAACAAAGCCATTAAGGCCAGGTAAACCGACACTACACATGACATAAAAAACAGATATGCCTGATAAAATTTTCAACTTACTTCCGAGGCCTTGAAGATCTTTAAATTTAGTGGTTCCATACCTGTGGCTAAGAATTTCACAAATGAAGAAAAGTGCACCGACATTTAAACCATGATTGATCATTTGCAGATAACTGCCTGTTAACCCAGTTTCATTTAACGCAAATATACCTAAAAGACAAAAACCAAGATGGCTAAAACTACTGTATGCAAGCATTCGTTTTAAATCATCTTGAGCAATGGCACAAGCTGCCCCGTATAAAATCGCAATCATTGCAAGAACGGAAAACAAATAGGTGCCTAATTCCCAAGCAGGAACGGGAAGCAATGGAACACATAGCCTAAGAAAACCAAACGCACCAAGTTTGGCAAGAATCCCACCCAACACAAGAGTAACCCCTGTTGGTGCTTCATAATATGCAGTAGGCTGCCAAGTATGAAAAGGGAAAGCAGGAAGCTTAACCAAGAATCCGGTTGCAAGAAGAAGAAAGATCCATTTTTGGGAAGAGGCCCAGTAATCTAATCGAGCTTTGTTTAATTCTAGGTTTGATTTAAGTAAAGGGTTTAGCAAATCTTTATCAGCTTTAGCTTCATAAACTTTTTTATTAAGTCCCATCTGAGTATCATGTGAAGCGGTGATCAATTCAGGAATAGAAAAAGTAATGGGTAAATCGGTATTATCATCAAGATGGTTTTGATTAAGAGAAGAAACAAGCCCAATAATTCCTAGTAAAGTAGCTAAACCGCCACCCAAGGTATAAACGAACAATTTTTTAGCAGCGTATTGCCTATTAGGTCCGCCCCACATTGCGATTAGAAAAAGAAGAGGGATCAAAGTTAATTCAAAAAATGCATAAAAAAGAATGACATCAAAAGAAAGAAAAGCCCCAATGGTTGAGAATTGAAGTAAAAGCATTAATCCATAGTAAAGATGAGATTTTTCTCTGATTGAATTCCAAGTCGCGAGGACTGATCCGGCAAATAAAATGCAAGTTAAGGGAAGTAAAAACAGGTTAAGGCCATCAACACCGATAAAAAAGCGTATTGCCCCAGCATCAGGTCTACCTTCTTGAGGGGCTTGAAATCGAATTAAATCAAAAACAGTAACACTTACATTCAATGGTACAAATGTAAGCTTTTCGTCAACAGAAACAGAATGTTTTTCTAGAAGGGGTAAATAATCCCATGTTAGCTTAAGAGAGATAAAAAGATTCAACAGGAAAAAACCCAAGGCGAGTTTTCGTGCAAACTCATGTCCTGAATTTCTGAGGAAAAGCGTAACTAATCCGCCCGCCAGAGGAACCAATAAAAGTAGTAATACTAATTGACTCATTTTGCACTACATCGATCTTGCTAGGGCTATCAGGAATACAGTTACCGCCAAAATCATCGCAAGGGCATAAAACTGAACCAATCCGTTTTGAATGGGTCGAAATAATTGCGCGATCATCCTGGGGATATGAGCAATCAAATCAACAACGCCATCAAGAATGTACTGGTCAAATATTCTCGAGCAATAAAAAACTAAATTAAGTGGGGCAATTAAAAGTTTGTTATAAATCTCATCAAAAAAGAATTTATTTTTACTAAGTTCAACAGCAAAGTTTGACTTTCCAGGTGAATGTTCGGACAAGGTCACACCACCTTTACCATAAAAAACAAAAGCTAATAGCAAGCCTGCAAAACCAGAGGCAGTTGCAAACCCAACTGTCAACCAATCATGGTCATGGTGTTCTAACAAAACATAGCCAGGCGTTTTCCCTAAAAATTTCTCGATTGATAAAGGTGTAGAATTAGAAAGAACAAACCCGATTCCAATTGCAAAAACAGATAACAATAACAAGGGATATGTCATCGATTTCGGGGATTCATGAACTTCACCATGACATTCCTCAGGAAGTTTTAATACACCCCAGAAAGTAAGAAAATAGGCTCTAAAAGTGTAGAAGGCTGTTAAAAAAGCAACAAAGATACCGGTGGCCCACATTAAAATGTAGAACCAAGGATAATTTGAATGCTTTGAAGTTTCATGGATCACACTTAAAATCTCATCTTTACTCCAAAAACCAGCAAACGGAGGCAACCCGGCCAAAGCTAAGGCCCCAAACAAGAAACCAATATGTGTTAAAGGAAGAACCTTTCTTAAGCCACCTATACGTCTTAAATCAATTACATCATGCATTGAATGCATAACGCTTCCTGCGCTTAAAAAAAGTAATGCTTTAAAAAAGGCATGAGTTAAAAGATGAAAAATCGCTGCACGTAGGGCCAACATTGGCAGGGCAGATTTAACATCAATACCGGCTCCCAAAGCCATGAACATATAGCCAAGCTGACTCATTGTAGAATAAGCAAGTATTCGTTTTAAATCGGTCTGAGTTAGTGCAATCAAAGCGGCCAAGAGACTAGTAAAAGCTCCAATGCCAATAACAACCATTTGAACTTCGGGAACGGAAGCGAATAGAGGCATAAATCTAGCAAGAAGATAAACTCCCGCAGTAACCATAGTAGCTGCATGAATAAGGGCACTCACAGGGGAAGGGCCTTCCATCGCATCGGGCAACCAAACATGAAGAGGAAATTGAGCAGATTTGCCACAGGCTCCTAGAAACATTAAAAAGCAAGCCAAGCCAACACCAGAATCATAATTTGAAAGTGTTAATAAACCGTCAAAATCAAGGCGATATCCTGAAGAAACCCAGAGTAAAGCAAAGCCTAAAAACAATGCAACATCACCAAGTCTGGTAACTAAAAATGCTTTTCGAGCAGCATTGCAAGCCGCAGGCTTTTCAAACCAGAAACCAATAAGCAAGTAACTGCAAAGCCCAACGCCTTCCCAACCTGCGTAAAGCAATAGAACATTATCAGCAAGAACAAGAATTAACATTGATCCAAGAAAAAGAGAAACAGAGGCAAAAAAGCGAGAGTAGCCAGGATCAATGTGTCCGTGATGGTCTCGCATATATCCTGTAGAAAATACAGCAATAAGAGTACCTAAAAAAGTAACCATTACAATCATTGCGGAAGAAAGTGGATCTAATCTCAGGCTGAATTCAGCCTTTAATGATCCTGCAGTCTTAATATTTTCACCGACAAGATTTGGATCTCCGGTGCGAAACCATTCGAAATAGGAAACAGAAACAGAAGAAGGGTTGGATAAATCGTTGGATTCAACTGCCTTAACCACATCGTTAAGGGCAGAAATAGATAAAACAAAAGAAATTAAACCTGCAATAATGCATGGTAAATGTGCCTGAGAACGAAGAAGACTTGGCCCAATAATAAAAGTAATAAAACCCGCAATAAAAGGAATTACAGGAATCATCCATAAATATGCCATAGCATCATACATGGCTTGCATCCTCTTCTTTGGCAGGCCTGTGACCAGCTACAGGTAATGACGGCATAGGTTGAATTTGAAAAGTATCGACCAACAAAATTTCTTGGTCTTCATTTGGTTCAAGATCTTCTTCACGCAAATCCTGCCATTTGCTCACATCAAGGGAATTTTTAGCCCGATAAAGAATAACGATTAAAGCAAGGGCAATAGCTGCTTCGCAAGCTGCAACCGAAAGTATAAAAAGGACAAAAGATTGCCCCTGAAGATTGCCTCTAAATCTAGAGAATGCCAAAAAGTTAATTGCAACGCCTTGTAGCATCAATTCTGCACTTAAAAACATTGTGATCATGTTTCTACGAGAAACAAAACCAATAAGTCCGATGCAAAACAATATTGCGCCTAAGATCAGATATATTTTTAAATCTAGCATTGTTATGAACTCACCTTCGTTGGCAATTGGCGAACAATAACAATCGCACCAATAGTGGCAACTAAAAGCAACAAACCCGCCAATTCAACAGCTATCAACTGATCAGAGAAAAGTAATTTACCTAAGAATGTTGTATTATCAGCAGGCATAGCTGGCCTCCCCGATTGATCTTTTCGTATTTTGCCCAATGGTAAACTAGGATCAGCACCCGAATTACCAACCATAGCAATCGAGGGTCGTAATAAAGATCGATATTTTAAATATTCGTTTCCAATAATTACTAAAGAAGTTAGGGCAGCTTTGATTTCAACAATATCATCTGATTTGTTAATCACAAGCGTGCCATTTTTTTGCACATCAACTTCAATTCTTTCCACCCATATCCCGCTTCCACCTAAAGCATTTTTAAGTTTAGTAACCACATAATTGTCACCATTAATAACTTTGGCTTTTAATTCGGAAAGATTCGTAATGCTAAGTGCTTGCTGTGTTTCGTTAACGATAAGTTCAATTTCGTTACGATTACCATAAGATAACTGGGAAGAAAAAGAGGCAGTCAGAATTGAAATCATGGAACCCATTAAAATAAAGCCTGTTACTGAAGCAAGAAAAGGTTCACGGCTTTCAGAATCTGCAAGATCAGCATTGTGCTGATTAACAAGCATGAGAAGAAAAAGGAAAGTAACAATAATAGCACCAGCATAAACAATAATATTGGCAGCCATAACAAAAGGGGCTGCAAGAAGAAGAAAAATTCCACCAGTGCTGGTAATTGTCAAAGCAAAGCAAATAGCACCATGAGCAGGGTTTTGAGCAACTATCATAAGGCAAGAACCAACAACCGCAAAAAAGGAAAAGATACAAAACAAAACTAGTTCGGGATTAAATGAGTAAGTGGTAAAAATTTGAACAGCCGAAATAATTAAAGCAATAAACCCAGCACCATAACCAATTAATCGACTTGATCCAGAAATTCTTTTGGGCAAGCAAAAATAAACCGCAAGCCACCCAAAGAGTAGCGAAAGGTTTGTCAGGGTCATCCAAGATTGGTCATTCATTAAAATACTTCCCAGCCAATAAACAAAACAAGAAATAACTATTAGGATAAATTACTAAGTCTGCATTGAGGAAGATCCAGTTACCCCACGAGAGGCTGGTTCACTGGCAACCCCTAACCTACCATGAGTAGTACGAACGGGATCAGTGCCCATTGCTACTGTTTTATCAAAAACACTCAAAAGTTTTTCTTTATTAAAAATCATTTCTTCACGGCTATGGCCTGTGAGATCATAAAGAGTGGTAAGTTCAATAGCATCAACAGGGCAAGCCTGCTCACACATGCCACAGTAGATACAACGAAGTTCATCAATGACGAATACTTCAGGATATTTTTCGCGATCTGGCCAAGGGGAGGGAGCAGCAACAATATCAATACAATGTGCAGGGCAAGCGGTAGAGCACATATAGCAGGCAACACATTTAACACGACCCTCATCATCCCGATTAAGCCGATGAACACCACGATAATTAGCGGGTAAATTTGGTCTTTGTTCGGGGAACTGTTGCGTTACTACATCTTTAGAACTAAAAAGCGTATTACCCATATGGGTTAAGGTTGTAACCATACCAGTAAAAATAGCAGGTAAAAAAATCTGATCCATCACTCCGAATTCAGGAGATTTAACCCAAGATATATCTTCAGCCTTCATACCAACCCCTTTAAATCACAGTAAAAACTTATCTGCCTGAACTTTCAAAACGAATTTTCGAATCATGTTGAACAGAATACCCCGCACCATGGCCTAAGTATGGAACTTTGGTTTTGGTGGAAGCAGCAGATGGCTTGGAAATCCTTAACCCAATAAACCCAGACCCTAGCAAAATTGCCAAAGATACAGGGCACATTAACCAGATTGATTCCTGACCAATTGGTTTAAAATGAACAATAAACACTAGCATAGTAAAACTAGCTAAAGAAATTGGAAGCATTATCTTCCATGCAAGGTGCATAAGTTGATCGAAACGAAACCTTAGTATCGTCCAACGAATAAGCATGTAGAAAATGATAAAGCCAACGGTCTTACCGGCAGCAATTGCAAATTTAAGAGCAATTCCAAAAATAGAAAAATCATTAGGATCGGTAATAAAAGGCAGGTGCCATCCACCAAAAAACACAGCCATCATAAGAAAGCTAGTTGTAATCATGTGGGTGTATTCACCAAATAGAAAAAGAGCAAATTTCATTGAACTGTATTCAGTGTGATAACCACCAACTAACTCTTGCTCAGATTCTGGTAAATCAAATGGAAGTCGATTACATTCAGCAAAAATAGAAGTTCCAAACAGAACCATTGCCAATGGTTGAAACAAAACATTCCAGCCATGATCTACCTGGTGCTGAATTATTCGTTCAAGATTAAGTGAACCGGTTACAAGAACAACGCCAAGTACAGATAACCCGAGTGGGATTTCATAACTAATTAACTGAGCACTAGAACGCAATGAACCTAAAAGACTATATTTATTATTCGATGACCAACCACCTAGGATAACACCGTAAACGCCTAAACTACCGATTGCAAAAACCAAAAGAATCCCAATATCAACATGCGGAGCAAGCACAAATTGAATGTGAGAATTATAATTTTTAACCTGATCCTCAAATGAAACAGATTTATTTTCAACGGCATGGTTCCTGTCAGCAATCATCACAGAATCATATTCAACTTGAGTTGAAGGCCAGACCGCAAGTTTGTAAGTGGGGGAATTTTGCCGATAATCGACAAGAATTGGAGAGGGGCTAGTTGGACCGAATGGAACGACCGCCAAAGCCATAAAAGCAGTAATAAGTGCGATTGCTGGAGCAATAACAAAAAAAAGCTTATCGACATATTTTGGGATCATCTCTTCTTTAAGAAGCAATTTGACGCCATCGCAAATAGGTTGCAAGATGCCATAAAATGCACGATTAGGGCCAACTCGATCTTGGACCCAAGCGGATATTTTACGCTCAACCAAAATAAGGTAGGCTACCCCGCCGTTCAAGCAACCAAGAACTGCAGAAATCAAAATAACAGTAATTAGAAGCGAAAATTCCAGACTCATTCCAGTCCTTTCAAAACCATAAACCTAAATTAGGATATGTTTTCCAAATGTACGCCATTTGATTCGAGTTTACCACCAGCCAATTTGGAAAAATAGGGAATTGATTTAGCAATTTCATCCCTAATATTGGCAGCTTGAAGTAACCCTTTTCTTTCAAGCAAATCTAAATAGACCTGACCATCAGTTCGAACTTGTTTTAATGGCACGCAAGCCCAGTGCAATTCTTGAGCTAAACCTGCAAAGTTTACAAAAGTACCTTCTTTTTCTGAAAAAGCCGCAGAAGGAATAACATATTTTGAAACATCGGTTAAAGCACTAGGGAAAAGATCCTGCGTAATCAAAAGCTTTACTTTCTTAAATAACTCAAGGAGATTATTATCAAACCATGAAACCTCTTCGCCTTGATACCCTGCAGCAATAAACAAAGCTTCGGGTGTGTTTTTACTCAAATAATCCGCAACATGAATAACATCACCTTCAAAATGCTTGATAATTTGCTCGATACCTTTTTTATTCGGACACTTTTCATTGCGAATGGTAAATTTCACTTGCGGAGCAACCGAACTTCTAGTCTTTGGATAATGATCATCTTCACCAATCACCGGGACGGGTCCTAGCACTAACTTCGACTTGTGAGAAATCGATTTAATAAAAGTAGCCAGCAAAAAACCTTCCTCAACCGTGAGAAAAGGAGAAAGCATTACGGCAATCCCAGCGGGATTCTTTAAAGCCACCGCGTTGAGTTCAGCACGTAATGTGGGCAAGATATCTTTCCAAGAAGAAAGATCGGCACCAGACTCTGATTTCATGTGTGGTTTGGAAATACGATTGGAAGAATTAACATAATGATAACCCAGACGGCCATCATCGCACATGAAATACCCCTGAGCATTTGGGTTTTCACGAGGACGAAGCCTATAAACAACATTTTTGTTTGTATCTAGGTGGATACTGCAACCAGTAGAACACCCAGCGCAAACGCTATCCTGAGTTTTCAAATTCCAAACGCGGTGAGTATAAAGAAAATCTTTGCTTGCTAAGGCACCTACAGGACAAAGATCAACGACACCACGATTCACTACATGCAACTCCGCGGTACCTGATATTTCACGAGTAAATCGCACACAGCGAGAGCACATGATACAACGATCGGTAAAAAGGCTGATGTTATTACCAAGATCAGGCTTATTAGGTGGCGTATTTTTTTCATCAACCATACGGCTTTCAGAATTGCCGTAATTATAGCTGTAATCTTGAAGCTTACATTCTCCAGCCTTATCGCAGACAGGGCAATCCAAAGGGTGATTTAAAAGAATGGATTCAAGAGTTTGAGCTTGGGCCGATTTACTTTTAGCAGTAGCAGTCTGAATAACGGTGTTATCTTTGGCGGGAGTTTGGCAAGCTGGAATAACCCTCGGCTGCATAACAACCGTACCATCTGGTTTTTTCTCGCCAACTTCGACAAGGCACATTCTGCAACTAGCAACCACTGAAAGGGCAGGGTGGTAGCAATAATGAGGAATGGTAACACCGGCCAATTCAGCGGCTTGAACAAGATTTAATTTCTTGTCGCCGATGTCAACAGCTTTATCATTTATGTAAACAGTGGCCATCCAAAAGCTCCGATAATAAATAGGTCAATTAATGGTGAGACATTTGCAAATTCAAAGTTCTAACTTTCTTATCACCATTTTTAATATAAGACTCAAACTCATTACGATATTTTCGAATAGCATTTTTAACAGGCCAACCAGCACCATCAGCTAATCCACAAATAGTAGTGCCTGGCATGGTGCCAATTTGATTTCCTACCTCTTCAAGAATATTAAGGTCTTCAATCCTACCATGGCCTTTGCGAATTCTATCGATGATTTTAAACATCCAAGCAGTGCCTTCCCTGCAAGGAGTGCACTGGCCACAAGATTCATGAGCAAAGAATCTACAAATATTGTAAAGGACATCGACAATACTTGTTTGATCATCAAAAACAGTAACAGCACCAGTACCAAGGCCCAAGCAACCAACTTTGCCAGGCCCATTAAAGTCCAACTTAGTATCAAGCTCAGCTTCGGTCATAAAGCCCATGCTGTTCCCACCAGGAATAACCCCTTTGGCTTTACGGTTTTTCCAAACACCCCCGCCATGCTCGGTAATCAACTCGCGAACAGAAATCCCCATCGGTAATTCAACAAGGCCAGGGCGATTAACATGCCCGCTAACGCAGTACAACTTTGGCCCATAACTGCCAGCATCTCTAGGATTTGTGGGATCAGGTGGAATACCGATGGATTTAAACCAATCAGCACCTAAATCGATAATGTTCTTAACACAAGAAACCGTTTCAATGTTATTCACAATAGTTGGTTTTCGAAAAGCCCCTTCAATAGCTGGAAACGGGGGCTTAATCCTAGGCCAAGCCCTTTTACCTTCCAAGCTTTCAATTAGACCAGTTTCTTCACCACAAATGTAAGCTGCTGCACCTTTATGCATAACAGCCTCAAGGCTAAAAGAAGAGCCTTGAATGTTTTTCCCAAGTAAACCTTTGTCATACGCCTGTTGCACGGCGCGTTCCATGGATCGGTATGCGTCACCATATTCGTATCGCACATAAATAAAAGTTTTACTTGCACCAACAGCGTAACTCGTAAGGATAATACCCTCGAGAACTTGGTGAGGATCTTTTTCCATTAAGACGCGATTGTTAAATGTGCAGGGTTCACTCTCATCAGCATTGATGCAAAGATAGATTGGACCTGGATGATCTTTAGGCAAGAAAGTCCATTTGAGCCCTGTTGGAAAACCGGCACCACCTCTACCTCTTAAACCTGAAGCTTTCACCAAATCAATCACTTGAGCAGGAGCCATATCTTTTAGAACTTTTTTCAACCCAAGATAGCCACCATCTGCAATGTACGAGTCGATATGATCGCTGTTATCTTTAGCAATTCTTTTCAAAAGTACTGGCTCGAATTTTGCCATAATTACCCCTTTAGCCTAGAACAATAACAATCTAAAGCTTTTTTCGAATATCATCAATTAATCTATCGGCATCAAAAACATTAAGAGAATGTACATCGTTAATTAAAACACAAGGAGCACCTTCACAAGCTCCGATGCATTCCGCTTCTTCAAGTGTAAACATGCCATCTTTGGTTGTTTGCCCGGGTGCAACATCCAATTTAGTAATCAATTTATTGAGCAGATCATCAGCCCCGCGGAGATCACAAGCAAGGCTGCGACAAACCCAAAGCCTGCATTTGCCCAAAGGATTTGATTCAGTTTTAAAGAAACCATAAAAACTCATGGTGTCATGAATTTCTGCTGGGCTAAGTTCAAGGAGAGCAGCAATTTCAACAATTGCTTGCTGAGAAACACAGCGCTCTTGATCCTGAACAAGGTGCAAAGCAGGAAGAGTTACAGCTTGCTTTGCAGGGTAAAGAGGTATCAAACTTTTTATCTTTTCAACAATTTCAGGCTTCAGTGAGCTCATCGGTCCAACTCCGCTGCAATGATATTGATACTGCCTAAAACTGCTGGAATATCACTAATTTGATGACCAACAATCAAATGCGGAAACAAAGAAAAATGAACAAAAGATGGTGGCCTTGTTCTTGCTCGGTATGCCACCCCAGACCCATCGGAAACAATATAAAACCCTAACTCACCATTCGGGGATTCTGTGGCAGCATAGATCTCCTCTTTAGGAGTTTCCCATTGCCGATTAGTCATATGAAGTTCAAAATGTTGAATCAAACCTTCAATACTTCGATAAACCGACATCTGGTTTGGAACCACGAATTTCGAATTAACATCAATGTTAATTGGGCCTGAAGGAATGTTCTCAATGGCTTGGGTTATGATTTTAATACTCTGAACCATCTCTTCCATTCGGACGAGAAAGCGTGCATAGCAATCACCCTCAGTAGAACAAACAACTTTAAAATCAAAATCTTTATAAGCAAGATAAGGCTGATCTTTTCGTAGATCGCGGGTAACACCACTAGCTCTAGCGATTGGGCCAGTCGCACTGCGATTAATTGCTTCTTCTTTAGTGAGAACTCCAACGCCCCTAGTTCGGTCAACAAAGATTCGATTTCTTTGGAGAAGCTTCATTAAGTCAGCATAGGCTGCATAGAACAATTTAATAAAAGCTCTAACTTTTGTAATCCAAACATCATCAACGTCACAAAGTAAACCACCAACTCTGGTGTAACTAGGGTGAAACCTCTGCCCACTAGCAACTTCAGAAATATCATTGATTTTTTCGCGCAAATTGAATGCGTACAAGAAAGCAGTGAAGGCACCAAGATCTAAAGCTGCTGCCCCACAGCAAACAAGATGATCATGAATCCGCATTAATTCAGCAAAAATCGTGCGAATATATTTGCAGCGAGGAGTGAGATCAATGTCCAGTAATTTTTCTACCGCATGGTGCCAAGATATTTCATTGGATACGGGGGAAATATAATTCATTCGATCAACTATGGTTACATACTGATTAAAATCAAGATGCTCACCTAGCTTTTCAAAACCACTGTGTAAAAAACCTATATCAGGAATTGCATGAACTACTACTTCGCCATCAAGAGTCAGAATTAAACGCAAAGTAGTATGGGTAGCAGGATGCTGTGGACCGAAATTGAGTGTCCATAGAAACTCTCTTTCAGGCGAACTTGTTTCAGGAATGGCATCAGCCAAATTTAAAGGCATTTAATCCTACTCCAATATCACGCTTCAGAACGAATAACAGATTGAAAATTGTGCCTTTCACCCATCCCACGCAAAGGGTAATCTTTGCGCAGAGGAAAAGCTACAAATTCATCAGGCAACAAAATCCTTCGAAGATCAGGATGCCCATCAAATTCAATCCCATACATATCGTAAACTTCGCGCTCCATCCAATCTGCGCCCTTCCACAAATCATACATCGACGGAAGCCTAGGATCAGGGTCATCAAGATGGGTTTTAACAATCAATCTTTCGCCATTTTCAACGTTTAAAAGAGCGTACCAAACACCGTAACGATGGGTTGCTCCTTGCAAATGCAGATAATCCGCTGCAGACAAATCGATGAGCATATCAAAACAAAAAGTTGTTTTTAGGAAGCTTAAAATTTCAAAAAGATCAGAAGGTGGAACTATAACCCTGTCATTATCCCTGAAGGATGAATATTCTAGGTTCAGTTTTTCAAACTTAGCAGTCAATTTTTCTTTGATATCAGCAAAACTCAAAGTAAACCCCTTAAAATCAAACTAAATTGTTCTAGTGGAACTTCGGAAATTTGCAGGTGCTTGAACACTTTGATCCGGTGATAAAAATTTACTCAGTGGCCTTGGCCCTTCGTAAACATTCCTCTTACCGAACTCTGTCCCAAAAATAGTTCCCGTATTTGCGATTTTTTCCTGCAGATCGATAATCCCCTGCAACAACTGTTCAGGCCTTGGTGGACAGCCAGGCACATAAATATCAACAGGAATAAATCGATCGATCCCTTGCACCACTGCGTAAGTATCAAAAACCCCACCACTTGATGCACATGCGCCCATCGAGATGCACCATTTTGGTTCCGGCATTTGTTGCCAAATTCGCTGCATAACAGGAACCATTTTCATTACAACTCTGCCCGCAACGATCATTAAATCGCATTGCCGAGGAGAAAAACGAAATGCTTCTGCACCAAATCGAGAAATATCATGTTTACTTGCCCCAGTTGCCATTAGCTCAATTCCGCAACATGCAGTAGCGAAAGGCATAGGAAACAAGCTGTACTTTCTGCACCAGCTAGCAAGATAATCTAACTTAGTAACAACAAAATTATCTTTCAAAAATTCTAGCGCCATTGAAAGACTCCCGCTTTCCAAGCATAAATATAACCAATGAAAAGAACAAAAACGAATGAAAGTACTTCAACAAAAGCAGGCCCAAGAAAAACTGAGGGCAAAGTAGCCATCCCTGGAGCATAAGCTGAAACAGCCCAAGGGTATAAAAATAAAAGTTCTACATCAAACACCAGAAAAAGAATGGCGATGAGGTAAAATTTAACATCAAACTGTTTTTTTGCATCACCAAAAGGATCCATGCCTGATTCATAAGGCATGTTTTTGACTGAAGTCTTTTTATTCGGGCTCAATATGTGAGAAACGGTAAGTGCAGAAATTGCAAAACCGAATACAAACACTGCGTAAATAAAAATCGGATAATATGTTGAAAGATCAAAATCCATGACCTTGAAACCTTTTCTTTAGTCTAAAAACACCATGCTCCATCATTAAAAATCATTATAGTTAACCATATGATTTAAACAAAGAAACATCGATAAAAATTGAACTTACTATTTAATAACAAATTATAAAGTAAAAATCATGCTATTTTTTATTTCCGCGGGGATGAAATTTGGAATGAATTAATTTAAGCCTATTTCTGTCAACATGTGTATACAGTTGCGTTGTCCGAATATTCGAATGACCCAACATATCTTGAACAGCCCTAAGGTCAGCCCCGCCTGACAAAAGATGGGTAGCAAAACTATGCCTGAGGGTATGAGGGCTAATTTTTCCGTTTAACCCTGATTTTAAAGCATATTTTTTTACTTGCTTCCAAATAATGACCCGGTTTAGTGGCTTACCAGCTTTGCTCACAAAAACCATACTTGTGCTTGCTTGAATCTTCACGAGCAATGGTCTTAAATTTTGAAGATAATCCCTGATTGCCAAAATCGCTTTTTTACCCAAGGGAACAATTCGTTGTTTTCGACCTTTTCCGGTGCATGTAATAAAACTGGAATCAAGGTGAAGATCTTTAAGTTCCATATTTACGACTTCAGAAACCCTACAACCAGTGGCATAAAGGCATTCCAAAATAGCACGATCCCTTAAAAAATAACGGTCTTCCAAACTCGGAGCTTCTAATAATGTTGTTACTGACTCGGGGCTTAAAACGAAGGGTATTCTTGTCCAAAGTGCAGGCGCTTCTAGCAATTCAACAGATTGATTTGTGCTTTTCTCTTCCATTCGTAGAAAACGGAAGAAGTTTTTTAATGAAATTAAATGCCTAGCTATACTTGAATGGGCTAATGCTTTTTCTTTCAAATATTCAACAAAATTCAAAAGATCATCCAGAGACGGATTCATGCACTTAGTTATTTTGCGCTCCAACGACCACTCAAAGTATTTTTTTAGGTCTCGCAAATAACTGACATAAGTGTTTTTTGATACAGAACGCTCAGTTTTTAAAAAAGAACCAAATAAAGTTATTTGGGCGTTAAGATCAGCAATTGTTTCTTTAAAACTAGCCATATGTATCCTATTACTGCTTTTAGACTTAAGAAGAATAGTTGCTAATAAATCCCCTCCCTCTTAAGTTCTAATGTAAACTTAAATCAAAATAGGGCCCCAAGAACCTTAGAATTCAAATTGATTTGGTTTTATCGCAGTAAACACCGTTAAAACTCGCATAACCCTAATCCCTTTAAAAATATTTGACTTTATGGCAAGTATTTTAAAAAAGAAAACTATTGTTTTTTGGTTTAATGGTAATTCAAAGACAAACGGAGCTATTTATGAAATTTTATGCGATCACGATAACTGGATGCTTACTTCTAACGGTTGGCTGTAATCAACAATCTCAACGCCCAAGTTCGGGAAGCTTCAAGCTATTCGGAACCTTGCGCAGCCCCAAGAACCTTAACGACAGCCCCCCAACGGCACTACCGATATCTACTCCAGCGCCAATAGGGATAGGTCCTGCCCCTTCGGATCCATTACCACAATACTACCCCAACCCTAGTGCACCCATTCCTAACCCATCGCCGGCTTTAAATTCTGTGCCAAATGGGTCCATATCGCAAAAAGTAAAAACACCTCCGTATGCTGGTTCGATTAAACTTCTTCCACCAGAATCAGCGGCAGGTCATGCAACCTTAAAGCCAACTGAAGAAAAGCCTACGGAATCAAAAGAACCACCTATTTCAAAAACTGAAACGGAACCTAAAAACCTAATCGGGAAAAACCAGCCTTTAGATATTCCTGGTTATTCATTAATAAATAACTCAGTTGCAATCGGATTATTACCCTATCCGGACGGCATAGATTGGTTAGTTAAAGAAAAATTTAAATCCGCATTATTCATCCACTCCTCAACACAAGAAACAAAGGCAATCACTTCACTATTTGAAAAACGAGGAATGAAATTAAATTTGTTACTACTGGAAGAATCAAATATAAGTGCAGAAAGATTTAATATTGAAATTTCAAAACTGCAGAATTCATCACTACAGCCGATCTATGTATTTGATCTCGATGGTTCAATTGCGGCATCATTTTGGTATGTATACCTTCAAAAAACCACATTAAAATCTGAAGATGAAACTATGAACCAAATTATAAAACTAGGTATGAACCCAAACAAAACGGAACAAAGTAAGGGAATATTTAAAGCCGCTAAAAAACTAGTGTGGTAATAATGCTACAAAAATCAAATACACTTGTTCCATCCATCTACCCTGGATCGGTCTACAAATTTGCTGATCTTGATAAGTATGAAGAAGCGATTCTAAATCCTAGCGAAGAATTTATTTACGCAAGAGATGGCCATCCCAATGCAGTGATAACAGCCAACGAAATTACAAAATTACACAATGCCGATTGGGGAATAGTTACAGGCAGCGGAATGGGAGCGATTTCTGCTGTTTTCATGGGTTTACTATCATCAGGCACTAGAATCATTGCAGGGAAGAGGCTTTACGGACGAACCCTAAAAATTCTAGAAAAAGATTTCGCCCGTTTTGGTGTGCAATGCAACATCGTTGATGAATGCAACCTAAACGAACTTAAATCAGCATTATCAACGCCCGCCTCAATTCTTTTCATTGAAACAATTACCAACCCAACTTTACGCGTACCTAATCTTAAAGAAATAAGCTTACTTACAAAAAAGAACAAAACACATTTGGTTGTCGATAATACTTTTGCAACACCTTTACTATGCAAACCTTTAGATCATGGCGCAGATATTGTAATTGAAAGCCTAACAAAAATCATGTGTGGTCATAGTGATGTAACCATGGGATATGTAGGCGGAAGTCATGGCACACAAGAAAATATAGTTAAAGCTGTTAAAGATCTAGGCTTCCACGCAAGCCCATTTGATTGTTGGCTCATATCACGAAGTTTAG
This sequence comes from Planctomycetota bacterium, assembly GCA_026692965.1. Lineage (GTDB taxonomy): Bacteria > Planctomycetota > Planctomycetia > Gemmatales > Gemmataceae > UBA969. The sequence continues at coordinate 33,410 of JAPLNF010000336.1, read as the reverse complement.
AAACATTGCAATTAAGATTAAATCAAAGCTGCAAAAACGCTTTTGATTTAGCGACCTGGTTAAAAACAAACCATAAAGAAACAAGAGTAGACTTTCCAGGCTTACAAACCCACGAAGATTTTGAAATCTCTTTAAAGCAATTTGGCAGCTTTCCAGGACATTTAATTGCTGTTGAAATTCCAAAGGGCAGGGCAGGAGTGAACAAGTTTTTACAAGCTGCAATCAATATCCCTTTTTGCCCTAGCCTTGGTCACTCGTCAACCAGTGTAAGTCACTCTTGGAGTACATCTCACAGACAATTGACTTCGGATCAAAAAATTGAACTTAAAATAACAGAGGGATTACTTCGCGTATCAGTTGGCCATGAACCAATTGAGGGAATCATAAGTTCATTTGATAAAGGTTTGAGAGCCGCACAACAATTTTAATCAGAGCCATTCTTCTTTTTATTAGACAAATAAATCTTTGTAATTTTATCCGTCAATTCTGGCAACTTATCCATCAGCCTTCTCAATTTTCTTGGCTTGCATGATTGTTGTGCATAAAGTGAAAGCAAAGGCATGGCTATTGTTGAATCAACATATGCAGTTACCGTATCAGGGAGCTGAGATTCATCCACTTTACCCCAAGTCATAGCTTCTTGAGGAGTTGCCCCACTTAAACCACCAGTGTCGGGTCTGGCATCGGTAAATTGAATAAAGTAATCATGCCCTTTCTCTTCAAGACCAAGGACTTCCTGAATCTGTGGTTCAGTTTGCAATATAAAATTCTTTGGCGATCCACCCCCGAAAATCAAAACACCGCTTTTTCCCGTAGTTTTGGCCTCATATACTATTGCGGCTGATTGATTAACATCTAATAGCGGATTAATGGCCAAACCATTCCCTTCAAGTTGTAAAGCCGCAAGATTCATTCCTATGGAGCTATCACCTGGCGAAGAAGTGAAAACCGGAACGCCCGCTCGGTAAGCAGCAGCAAGAAAACTTTTTCCTACATTTTTAGTTTTTTCTTCATGGGCAGAAAGATACTTCCCAGCAAGATTATGAAATTCCGCAGTACCCATTGTTTTTTGAAAAGCTTCACCACGACTTAACTGACGAAAAAACAAATCAGTCCCAAGTAAATTCTCGTAATCGAAAACAATATCATAAATCCTTATTACCTGATGGGCTTTAAGTTGGTGATCATCCAAACCTGGACGGGACTGATGCAACTCCATTCCGAGAGCAAAATGGGTATCATGATAAATATTTGCTCCCGTGCTTACAATCCAATCAATAAAACCAGCTTCAATCAGGGGAACAAGACAAGACATTCCTAAGCCCGCAGGAGTAAGAGCACCACTAAGCGCAACTCCAACAACACAATCAGATGCAAGCATTTTGTCGGAATAGATTCGACATGCTTCACGAAGTCTTCCGGCGTTATAAGAAAGAAAAATATCATCAATAAGTTTTTTACAAGAATAAGAATCAACCAAAGCTGGGGGTTCAATTTTCTTATTACTTATTTTTTTAATGTACTCTTGGCACTTTGTTCTTTTAATAGTCATTCATTCACCTTTTAAAACAACAACCTTATACATTTAAATAGTAGTATTACTTTTTAAAATCCAATGAAAATGCTTCCGCACTTAATGGTTTATCAGTTGCAAACTTAACTAATTCATCCCACGGCAGAGACTTCCCTGATGAAAATATCTTGGTACGCATAAACTCACCAACCTTTAAATTTCCCTCATATATAACTTCTGATGGCGATTTACCAGGATATAAGTCCTTGGTGATGGCGTGATGTACTTGCGAAGCAAATAGTTCGCCAAGCATATAATTATGATAATAGACAGGGGCACTTACAATGTGGATCTTACTAGCATAATCAGCAGATTTCCGATCCACAGGCATGGAAATACCTTGGTATTTCTTAACCAAATTCCACCATAACAAATTCAAATCTTGCTTTGGATCTTCATACATCCCTTTTTCAAAACGAAGCATCACTTGGCACCATCTTGAAAAAATCAATAAACGGTTTTTAAGATTTTTCGATGCAGCAGCATCAAACCCTTCAGAATCTTCAACTTTTAAACCCATTGCCTTTAAAAACGAAGACCTCTTTGTCAAACGTTCAAACATCATTGCCACACCTTCAGTTGTCAAAATATGACACTCAGACCTTAAAAGATAAGGTAAAGAAGCGGGAATATTATTATTGTTCGAACTATAAACTGCATGACCAAATTCATGCAAAAGAGTGGATGCCCAATAATCATCTGGTTTAACATTTGCAAGAACCCTTACATCACCTGATCTATCAATATCGGTACAGAACGCATGAGGACTTTTACCCTTTTTTTCATACAAATCGCTATTAGCAATAACGCGATCAATAGGAAGTCCAATTCCTTTATAAAACTTCTGTGATAATCCAAGTAAATCGGCTTTTTTAAACGGACCATCCAAATCTATACCAAAGATAGCAGGCGCTTCTTGAAAGAAAGGGTCATGGTAATGCCATGCTTGCAATTGTTCTTTTTTGATTTTGTAATTCAATGCCAACTTAGAATCAATTTCATCTTTAATTTGCTGAAAAGGCTCACGGGTAAGATCGTCAAGTTGATCAAAAATCTTAATTAAATCGCTAGCCTTTTGTTCGTTTAAAAAAAGCTGCATTTCGTGATAATTCGAAAATTTCAAATGACGAGCTATTTGATTTCTAGTGGATACAAGTTCTTTCAAATCATTCTCAAGGATATTCCCAACCTTTTTACCAGCTTCCCAAGCTTCTTGACGAAGATTGGAATCAAGAGAATTCTTTAATATGCCCCTAACATCATTTTCAGTACTATCTTTTCCTTGAATCACTGGCCTGAAAGAATTAAAAGATTGTTCAACCTTATTTGATAATGCTGAAGATTTTTTTAGTAAATCTAAAGGAACTTGTTTTTCAAGATAAATCAAAAACAATACATCAACACTTCGGGAAAGGATTGGGTCGGTTATTTTTGCTTTATTATCTTTTAAAGATTTAATTTCTTGAAACAAGTTAGCATTAGCTAAGGCCTCATCAATTTTATTTTGGGCCTTTTCTTTTTTATCAAAATCGGATGAACTTCCCGTGGTATTTGCATTCCACCAAGCAAGGTTTGCAGCGATTTCTAATGGGCGCATTACCAATTCGTGTTTATCAAGAAAACTTTTAACAGCTTTATCCATGTTTTGATCACCAAAAACATTGTTTTTCATTAAAAGCAAAATCAAAAGAATTGAGGATAATTGTTTAAATCCCATGTTAACCCCTAATTAAATTTATTAATTGCTTTATTATTATTGTCTAAACATTAATATTCATAAAGCCTTATATTTTAATTTCTTAAACAAATTTAAATTCTGTAGATAAATCATAAATCTGTTGAAAAGGCCAATTATGCATGAATCAGAAAAATCAATTTTGCTCGTGGAAGATGATACATCAACACGGCTTATAATCCAAAAAAGCATATCAAAATGGGGTTGTAAAATCTTATCTGTTTCTTCTGCTGAAGAAGCGATCCGTGTAGTCAATATGATTACACCAACTCTCGCATTGATTGATATTTCATTACCTGGAATTGATGGGATCACTTTAGCCGAAATGTTGCTCAAAAAAAATATTACTGCAGTTGTTTTAATGACGGCAGATAAAAACCACGCAACAAATACTGCATTGAAAAGCCACAAGGTAATTTGCAAGCCTTTTAATAATGACGAATTAAAAGAAATAGTAATGCAAACATCGTTTATATTTGATTAGATAAATTTAAGAATTAAATTTTTGTGAAAGGTATTGTTCGAAAAATACTTTATCAAGTTTTTGCCCTGTTACTTTTTCGCAAAGTTTGCCGGGCAGATATCTTTTACCCTGAACATGGATGTTTTTTTTAAGCCACTGGCGTAATTCAAAAAGAATATCAGCGTTAAGGGTATTTTCATTCCAAGATATTTCCTTTTTAGCTTTAGCAACAAATTGTGCAGCATAAAGATTTCCCAAAAGATAAGTAGGGAAATACCCAAAAAGGCCAGCACTCCAATGGATGTCTTGCAAGCATCCCATAGCGTCGTTTTTAGGCTTCAAACCCAAATAAGTTTCCATCTTAGAATTCCATGCTTCAGGTAGGTCTTTGATGGAAAGGGTTTCTGAAATCAAATCTTTTTCAAGTTCATAACGAAAGATGATGTGAAGATTGTAAGTGACTTCATCAGCATCCACCCTGATAAAACCTGGTTGAACTTGATTAATAGCTTTATGAAAATCATTTAAAGATACATGGGCTAATTGTGCAGGGAAAAATTTAATAGCAAGCGGGTAAATAAAACGCCAGAATTCCAAAGATCTTCCAACTTGATTTTCAAGAAGGCGAGATTGTGACTCATGAATACCAAGAGAAACAGCAGTTCCAGTCGGTAATCCAAAATGATCCGGATCTAAACCTTGCTCATACAAACCATGTCCTGCCTCATGCAAAACACCAAATAGACCTGATGAAAAATCTGAAGGGTTAAATCGAGTAGTAATCCTACAATCGCCTGGCCCGATACCACAGCAAAAAGGGTGCGCAGTTGTATCAAGCCTGCCTGCATTAAAATCAAACCCACAATATCCTGCGATAATTTCGCTAAAAATCTTTTGTTTTTGTTCTGGGTAGTTACCCAAAATCAAGCTGCGATTATTTTCTTTTGAGCAATTATTTAATACTCTGATAATCGAATCTTTTAACGGATAAAAAATTGAATCCAACTCTATAGAAGTTGCACCTGGTTCATAATCATCTAGCAAGGCATCATAACTTGCCTGACCATTCGCAAGGCACTTCGCTTCCTGCCTTTTAAGATTAATGATTTTCTCAAGCCATGGTTGAAACAAGCTGAAATTGTTTTGAGATCTAGCTTCCTGCCAAGCCTGTTGAGAATAAACAAAAGTTGTTGATAGTTCTTGAACCAAAGAAACGGGGATTTTATTTGCGCGGGTAAATACACGAAGCCATTCCCTTGCATTTACACTCATGTCAGAATCTGCAGGGAAGGCGGCAGACTCCGAAGCAAGTTCCATCAAGGCATCGCCAAGCCAAGAATCAGTAACAAGTTCGTGGTGTAATTTTGAAAGGGCAGAATTCTGAAGGGCACGAAGGTCTGCCCCGCCGGGGGGCATATTCGTTCTTTCATCCCAACCTATTAACTCGGCACAAGATTCAATAACCCGGGCATTCTTAAAATGCGCTTTTAATTTCAGGTATTTTGAATCAAGATCCATCTAAAATCCTGGCGAATTAAGCCATGTTCATATTCATAAGAAATTCAGCGTTTGTTTTGCATTTCTTAAGCCTAGACACCATCAACTCCATCGCATCAACTGGATGCATATCCGCAAGCACTCTGCGAAGAGCCCTGACTCTATCCAATTCATCGGGGTGCATAAGCAATTCTTCTTTTCGAGTACCAGACCGATTAATATCAATCGCTGGCCATACTCGTTTGTCTACCAACTTTCGGTCGAGATGAACTTCCATGTTGCCAGTGCCTTTGAATTCTTCAAAGATAACTTCGTCCATCCTTGACCCGGTATCGATTAATGCGGTTGCAAGAATAGTCAGGCTGCCACCATTTTCGATATTTCGGGCAGCACCAAAAAATCGTTTAGGTTTTTGCATTGCATTAGAATCAAGACCACCGCTGAGTAATTTACCACCGGATGGCGCTTCGGAATTGTGAGCCCGCGCAAGCCTTGTGATTGAATCCAAAAGAATAATCACATCCCTGCCGTCTTCTACCAATCTTTTTGCTTTTTCCATTGCGATTTCACTGACATGCACATGATCAGTTGAAGGCTCATCAAAAGTACTAGCTACAACTTCAGCGTTGGCACTAGCAACAGAACGAACCATTTCTGTAACTTCTTCAGGGCGTTCATCAATAAGCAGAACAATCAAATATGCATCTGGGTGGTTCTGTTTGATAGCTTGGGCAATCCGCATTAAAAGAACAGTTTTACCAGCTCTTGGCGGAGAAACGATCAAGCCACGCTGACCTTTACCAATGGGGGTAATTAAGTCAACAACTCTGGTTGAAAGCTCTCCATTTGAAGTTTCAAGAAAAAGTCTTTTATTCGGATGAAGTGGGGTTAGATCTTCAAAAACAATAGGACGAGCTCGCTCATCTGGAGCACGACCTTGCACTAGTTCCACTTGCATCAAAGCGAAATTGTCCTGCCCTTCAATCGGCAAGCGAATAGGGCCTTCAACCATAAGGCCAGTGCGTAAACCAAGCCTTCGGATTTGACTTGGGGAAACATAAATATCTTCTGGGGAAGCAAGGTAATTATGTGCTGCGCTACGAAGGAAACCATATCCATCCGGCAGTACTTCCAATGTTCCGGAACCTTTGACGGCATTACCACGTTCGATTTGTCTGCGAACTACCGACACAATTAACTGTACACGGGTCATCCCTGTGTGTTCAGCAATGCCTTCTTTTTCGGCATGCGCAAAAAGTTTAGGCATTGGAAGCCTATACAAATCATCAAGCCGTGTGCTGGTTTGCACCTTAACTACTGGAGTTTCAGGTTGTGCCGGTTGACTCGATTCATTACTGCTTGAAGGGGAAGCTTGTTCTGGAGATTTGCGAATTACTCTTTTCCTAGCTAGGTTGCCCATCCCTTCGTCGCCGCGTGCGACGGACATAATTAATCCTCCATTGGGGACTTTAAAAAATTAAAAGTGATACATGTTTTAACAAGAATATTAAACCTGGAAGGTCATAAAATTAGCTCAATAACGACCACTGTGCTTTGTTGCTTGGTTAAATAACCAGTTAAGGTGGTTTATCTTGAACAACTATAAATAAATCTGACTAAATTAGATTATAAAGTTATTTGAAAAAATGCAAGTATATTTCTTGGTCTTTTAAGTATTCTTGACACACAATAGCCAATGTTCTTTTATATTTTAATATCTTTCAATGATCAAAATTTAACTGCGGTGGCAAAATACCAAATATGACTCCATTAAAACTATCCCGTGGGAAATGCCTGCCTCTTGGTGCCACGCCATTAAATAATGGCATTAATTTTGCATTACTATGCAGGCACGGGACTGAGGTTCATCTTGCATTATTCACACTCGAATCCAAAGAACCCATTGCAGAGATAGTTCTACACCCAAGAAAAAGTAGAACAGGGGATCATTGGCATATTGCTGTTGAAGGCCTGCCCGAATCTTTTTGCTATGGTTGGAGAGTAAATGGCCCCCAGTCACCTATACATCGATTTGATCCTGAACACCTTCTTTTAGATCCTCAATGCAAAACTATTTCCGGGGGATCGGAATGGGGAGTTAATGATGAAACGATGGCCCACCACACTTCAAGGCTAAGTGTTTTTACAAATAACGAAATCCCACAAATGGAAGACACGCATCTATGCACTCCCATGGAAGACAGCATCATCTACGAAGTTCATGTGCGCGGATTTACATGCCATCCAACTTCCATGACTGTCAATCCTGGAACTTTTGATGCGTTGATAGAAAAAATCCCATACTTAAAAAACCTAGGTATAACAGCAATCGAACTTTTACCTGTTCATGAATTTGATGAAAATGACTGCCCCTTTTTTGACCCCGCTACTGGCAAAAAACACCGCAATTTATGGGGCTATAACACTATTTCATTTAATGCGCCTAAAACTTCATACGCAAGTGTGGGAAATATAAACCAACACATTGTTGAATTTCGAAAAATGGTTCATGCATTTCATATGGCAGGAATTGAAGTCATTATGGATGTGGTTTTTAACCACACCGGTGAAGGAAATCATCGCGGTAGGACTTACAGTTTTCGAGGATTAGATAATTCCACTTATTACATGGTAGACAAAGATGGGAATTACTTTAATTTTTCCGGGTGCGGTAACACATTAAACTGTAATCATCCGGTCGTACGAGAAATGATTACAAACAGTCTGCGTTTCTGGGTTGCAGACATGAATGTTGACGGTTTACGTTTCGACCTCGCATCAATACTAGGCAGAGATTATCTCGGAAATGTTTTGGTGGAACCACCAATCGTAGAAATGATTGCCGAAGATGGCGTGCTTGCTGACACCAAATTAATTGCTGAACCATGGGATGCTGCTGGGTTGTATCAGGTTGGACTTTTCCCATACGGTAGAAGATGGAGTGAGTGGAATGGCCAATATCGCGATGATATTCGCAGGTTTTGGCGAGGAGAACCAGGACTGGCCTCCTTGCTTGCCACTCGTATTTGCGGGAGTTCCGATTTATACGAATCTTCAGGGCGAAAACCTCGACATAGTTTAAATTTTATTACCTGCCATGACGGGTTCACACTCTGGGATCTTGTGACTTACAATGTAAAGCATAACTTTCGGAACGGCGAAGGGAACAATGATGGTTGTTCCGAAAATTTCAGCTGGAATTGCGGGGAAGAAGGACCAACAAATGATCCCTACATCCTAGGATTAAGAAAAAGACAGGTCAGAAACTTTTATGTAACCTTGTTTATCTCGCAAGGTGTTCCCATGATGCTTGCTGGCGATGAATTTCTACGCACTCAAAAAGGAAATAATAATGCTTGGTGCCAAGACAATGAAATTAGCTGGACTGATTGGTCCTTCCTGGAAAAAAACTCCGATTTCCATCGCTTCACTCAAGAAATAATCAAATTGCGACTCGCGCATCCAGCGTTAAGAAGACGAACTTTTATGAAGACTGGAGATGTTATTTGGCACGGAATTACACCTTTAAACCCTGATTTTTCAACCGATAGTACATTCCTTGCTTTTGCTTTAAATGGTTTAAAAACCGGCAGAGAAACTGATGCAGATTTCTTTGTCGCTATGAATTCTGGAAATGAACCCGCTGAATGTAAAATCCCTGCTTCACCAACAGGAAGGCCATGGCGCCGAATTATCGATACTGCGAAAGCTTCGCCACTCGATATCGTAAGCTTCCATGAAGCGCCAAATGTCGCTTTTGAAAGCATTTATCCGGTGGAGGCAAAGTCTTGCTTGGTATTGTTATCAGACAAGTAAAGACAGAAAAGTAAGGACTACTTTCTGTTTAATTTGGCACTTGCACGAACAATTGCGCGGGCTCGATCTTTAAGCTTTGAACGCTCGCTTGATGTTTTACCTTCAAGAGTTGAATCAATAATAGCTTTGGCAGAATTAACATCCAAAGCTGAAAGCTCCGTGGCCCTTGGGGTCAACAATGTAACAATATTATTCGAGATTTGTACCGTTCCACCTTCAATAAAGAAAAAGGAATCAGTGGAGCCGTTACGAATACGAAGGGAACCAAACCCAAGCTTCGAAACTAAGGCAGCTCTATTAGGAAGTATGCCCATTTCGCCATCAAACAAAGGTATAACCAAAGAATCAGATTCTTGGTCAACCAAGGCTTTTTCGGGTGTCACAACAACACAATGAAGTTTGGAATTGTTTTCTGCCATGGTTTACTTACCTGCCGCCATTTCTTTGGCTCGCTCAGCCGCTTCTTCAATCGCCCCTACATAAAGGAAAGCTGATTCAGGAAGATGATCCCATTTGCCTTCGCAAAGCTCTTTAAAGCTTCGGATTGTATCTTGCAAAGAAGTAACTTTACCAGGCTTACCAGTAAAGACTTCAGCAACGATAAATGGTTGGGATAAAAAGCGTTCAATTCTTCGAGCGCGAGAAACAACTTGCTTATCATCAACGCTAAGTTCTTCAACACCAAGAATAGCAATAATATCCTGCAATTCGCGATATCTTTGAAGGATTTGCTGTACCTTGCGGGCAACACCATAGTGTTCAACGCCAACAACATTTGGATCCAAAATATTGCTATAGCTGGCAAGAGGATCAACAGCCGGGTAAATACCTTTTTCAGATATTTTTCTTTCAAGATAAATAAACGCATCCAGATGCTGGAAAGCATTAGCAGGAGCGGGATCGGTTGGATCATCAGCAGGAACATAAACGGCCTGCACGCTGGTAATAGCGCCCTTGGCAGTAGATGTAATTCTTTCTTGTAACTCGCCCATTTCGGTAGCGAGTGTAGGCTGGTAACCTACAGCACTAGGCATACGGCCTAACAATGCAGAAACCTCAGCACCTGCCTGAGAAAATCGGAAGATATTGTCAACAAACAAAAGAGTATCTTTGCCAGTAGCATCTCGGAACCACTCAGCCATGGTAAGCGCAGTAAGAGCAACTCTAAGGCGAGCACCTGGTGGTTCGTTCATCTGACCAAACACCATAGCAGTCTGAGTAATAACAGATCGATCAGTTTTACCAATTTTGGTTTCTTGCATTTCCAGCCAAAGGTCATTACCTTCGCGGGTTCTTTCACCCACACCGGCAAAAACCGAATAACCTTCGTGCATGGTTGCAATACGGGCAATAAGTTCGGTAAGAATAACCGTCTTACCAAGGCCAGCACCACCAAACAGACCCGCTTTTCCACCACGAACAAGTGGGGTCAAAAGATCAATAACCTTGATACCGGTTTCAAAAATTTCTGTTTTAGGAGACAGTTCAGAAAAAGCTGGCGGTTCGCGATGAATCGGCCTTGTTTCCGTCGCATTTACCGGGCCCCTACCATCGATGGGTTCGCCAAGCAAATTAAATACCCGACCTAATGTTTGTTCGCCCACAGGAATAGTTACTGGCGCACCAGTATCTATTACCTTCATGCCACGAACCAAGCCTTCAGTTGATCCCAAAGCAACGCAACGAATACGATTTCCACCAAGATGCTGCTGAACTTCACCGGTAAGATGAAGAATAACATTCTTGTAATCAGAATCGATTTTAATGGCGTTATAAATTTCTGGAAGGTGTCCTTCAGGAAACTCAGCATCAAAAGTAGATCCGATGATCTGAACAATTTTACCTTCAACTATTTTTCCAGCATTTGCACTAACCATAACAAAAAACCCTCTCTAGTCAAAAATCATAAGAACCCGGATTTTTATCAAAACTTATTCAAGCGCAGCAGCGCCACCGATAATTTCAGAAATCTCCTTGGTAATCTGAGCTTGTCGAGCTCTGTTATAAAGCAAGGAAATTGCTTTGATCATATCATCTGCATTTTCGGTTGCGGCTTTCATAGTCACGCGTCTTCCAATTTGCTCGCTAACTGCAGCATCAAGAAAACATTTGAAAAGTGAAGCTTTAAATGCCTGAGGAAGAAGTTCAGCAAGAATTTCTTCCGCGCTAGGCAAAAACTCGTAACTGATATTATCGTTCTTCTTAACAGCAGTTGAAGAAGATTCAGTAGGTTTTGCAAAAGGCAGGATAGTTTCAACAACCGGAAATTGTCTTGCTGGGTTCAAAAACTTCATATAGGCAACATCAACAGCATCAACATTACCAGCAACAAATTCACGGATAAATTTATCTGCAAGAGGTTCGACCTCATCAAATCTAGGCTTATCTTCAAAGTTGATGTAAGTGGCAACAGGAACAATTTGCTGGTACTTAAAAAATGAAATCGCTCGCTTACCGCTAAGTTCTAAAAGAGTTTCTTCTCCCCTAGATTTAGCAGCATTTAAACTATTGGTCGCTTCCCTCAAGATGCCAGCGTTGTAACCACCGCAAAGGCCTCTGTTAGAGCAGATAACGAGCAAAATTCTCCTGGAGATTTTTTCGCGATTTACCAAAAGAGGATGAGTTACATCCTGAGCAGACGCAGAAAGTTCAGCGGCAATCTCAGCTATTTTCTTAGTATAAGCTGCTGCTTCAACAGTCCGATCCATGGCTTTCTTAAAACGCGCAGTGGCGATAAGTTCCATGGTTCGGGTTATCTTGCGAATATTGCGGATCGCTTTTCTTCGAACCACAAGTTCACGAGTTTTTGCCATAATTAAACACCTTAACCAATATTAGCCTTTGAACTGAAAACCAAATTCATTAATCGATGCTTCCAACTTTTTGACAAGATCTGGAGACAATTTCTTTTCGCTTATCAAAGCGTTTCGAACTTCAGGTTTCTGTTCTTTCATGTAGGCTAGGAATTGAAGTTCCCAAGCCTGAACTTTTGACCTTTCAACTTTGTCTAAAAAGCCTTTTGTTGCAGCATAAATAATCATTACCTGATCAGCAACATTCATTGGCTTGTAGGGTGGTTGCTTTAATATTTCAACAACGCTGTACCCTCTATCCAACTGCGACTGGGATGTTTTATCAAGTTCAGTTCCTAGTTGCGCAAAAGCTTCAAGCTCTCTAAACGAGGCAAGATCCAATCGCAAGCCACCCGATACTTGCTTCATTGCTGAAATCTGAGCTTTACCACCCACGCGGGAAACGCTGATACCCACATCAACCGCAGGCCTAACACCTGCATTAAACAAAGAACCTTGCAAATAAATTTGCCCATCGGTAATCGAAATCACATTGGTTGGAATGTATGCAGATACTTCACCTTCCAAAGTTTCAATAATAGGAAGAGCAGTTAACGAACCGCCGGAGGTACCAACTTTAGCAAGTTTATGATTTGGGTGCTTAGGAAGATCATGTTTTAACGCATGCTCTTTTCCTGCTGGACCAACATAAACTACACCTTTACCCGCTTCATCACGGTTAACGCCCCAATCGTCTGTAACTTTTGATTCATCAGAGTTCTTGTCAACAATTACGTAACGCTCTGCAAGTTTTGCTGAACGTTCAAGCAAACGCGAATGTGCATAAAAAATATCACCAGGATATGCTTCACGACCAGGAGGACGGCGCATAAGTAGTGATAATTGACGGTAAGCTGCTGCTTGTTTACTTAAGTCATCGTATACGCAAAGCGTTGCCATGCCTTTTTCATACATGTAGTATTCAGCCATCGCACAACCAGCATAAGGCGCAATATATTGCAACGGAGCTGGATCTGCAGAACTAGCATCAACCACAATGGTGTAATCCATTGCACCATTTGCCTTGAGGATCTCAACCACTTTAGCAACGGTAGAATCTTTTTGACCGATAGCAACATAAACGCAAATCACCCCGTTACCTTTTTGATTAATGATGGTATCGAGAGCAATTGTGGTTTTACCTGTCTTACGATCGCCGATGATAAGTTCGCGCTGACCACGACCCACAGGAGTCATAGCATCGATCGCTTTAATACCGGTTTGCATTGGCTCATCAACAGGTTGCCTACCAGCTACACCTGGAGCATTGGACTCAACAGCACGGGTGAGGTTTGTAATAATTGGGCCTTTTCCATCCTTGGGAACACCAAGGGGATCTACAACACGGCCAATCAAGGCATCACCTACAGGAACACGTAACAAAGCTCCGGTGGTTAGAACTTCATCGCCTTCTTTAATATCTAGGTATCTGCCTAAGATAATAACACCAACGGAATTTTCTTCGAGATTAAAGGCCAAGCCTTTAACACCAGATCGAGGAAAATCAACCATTTCTCCGGCCATTACACCTGTAAGGCCGTAGACACGGGCAATTCCATCGCCAACTTCTAAAACCCTACCGACTTCTTTAGCGTCGATGCGGTCTTGAAATTGTTCAATTTCCTTCTGAAGAACTGAAGCTATCTCGTCTGCTTTGAATCTCATAAGTACTTCTCTCAATCAATTGATTGCGCAAGGATTGAAGACGGCTACGTAAACTACCGTCCCAAAGCCAATCCCCGGCTTTAATAATTAATCCACCAACAATGGAATCATCCACTGTGTAAGAAAGAACAGGTTGCTTACCAAGCTTAACTTGTAAAGCCTTAAGTAGCGCAACCTCCTGCTCAGGAGTAACCTTAACACTGGTAATAACCTGAACTTGCAATTGGTTTTTTCGAGTCTCGTTCAAAAGCTGATACGCATGAACAGAAGCACCAAGCAAACCAAGTCGATCGTGTTCATTAAGGACAAAAATAAAGTTCATAACCAAAGGGCTGCATTTTCCTTCAAAAACCAATTTTACCAGCCTAGTCTTTTCTTCTCGAGAAATCACAGGAATCGAAAAGAAGGCTTCAAGCTTGGGGTTATTTTTCAAAAGCGATGCAATTTCAAGCAATTCTTCTAGCACACTATCAGCAAGACCCAAAGGCAATGCAGATTGGTAAAGCGCTGCAGAATAAACTTGGGTAATACGCTGAGAGCCGTCGTCAAGCACCGTGTAGTGCTTGGCAAGTTCAGCAATGTTTAAATCAATATCACTTAAAGACATTATCTAGCCCCAGCAGAAAAAACGCTACAAACATTAAATACTATTTGGAAAATTCAGCCAAGCAATCATCGACAAGAACTCTATGGTCCTCAATCGTTAAAGACTTTTTAATTGCTTTTGAAGATACAAGCAAAGCTAAATCGGAAGCTTTGGTAAGAAGATCCTTCATTGCTTGATCAGTAGCAAGTTGCAACTCACGATGCAACCTATCACGTTCTGCAACGATCTCTTCTTTTGCTTTAGAAACCATTTCATCTTTTAGTACCTGACCATCACGGCGTGCTTCATCAATAAGAACCCTAATTTGGTCCCCTGCCAACCTAAATTTAGCATCAAGTTCAGCTTGTAACTTTTGGGATTTTAAACTAGCAGCTTCAGCCTCATCGATGGCACGACGAATGTTTTCTTCGCGTTTTTGCAAACCTTCCAGCATAGGGCCCCATGCTGTTTTATTTAGTGCAAAGAAAAGCAAAATAAACAGCACCAAAGTCCAAACTCCGGTATCAGCACTAAAACCAAAGATATCTCTTTGTTTTGAAGGTTGTTGATCACCATCAGCAACCTTTGCTTCAGGATTTTTAACTTCAGCAGTTTTGGCTTCAGCAATACAGTTTGTGGAGAACACAAACCCAAGGCTGAGTAAACCAAGCAAAGTCATGACGAAAAACCGTCGTAACATGGCCCCTCTACCTCCCGATTTAAAAGAATATAAACTAAATAAGGAAGCAAATAAGCAATGCAAACAAGGCAACACCTTCAAGCAAAGCTGCGATAATAATACTAGCATTTCTAAGGTCGTTAGCCATTTCAGGTTGGCGTGCCATGTTCTCAGCCATGCCTGCACCAATGTAACCCAAACCAATGCCTGCACCAATAATTGCCAAACCTGCACCAATGCCCTTGCCAACATTGGCAATACCATCAGCAGCAAATGCATCATCAGCAAAGCAGAATAAAGCTACAACAACTGCAAACATCAAAAACATCTTTTTCATCGAAAGCAAGCCTCCATAATCACCATAAAGGGGAAACACAACAAGAAACATAAGAGCTAAGTTACAATTATTTACGAATCATATAAACAATAGTCAATCAAATTTTAATGATTGCCTTGAATAGCCTTTTCATCATGCCCATGCTCATCGTGGGCGTGTTCTTCATGAGCATGGCCTTCATGGGTAGCCATTCCCATGAATAAAGCAGTTAAAAAGGTAAAAACATACGCTTGCAAAAATGCGACAAGAAGCTCAAGAAAACATAAAGCTAAACTCGCTGCCAAACTGATAACAGTTACACCAGATTGAAGCAAAATATTTTCACCAGCAACTTTTACAGCAAAAAGAAGTACAGTCGCAAGAACCATATGACCTGCAAACATATTTGCAAATAATCGAACAGCCAACACACCACTTCTAATAAAGATACCAGCAAACTCAATCACGAAAAGAAAGGCACTGATAACAGGTCCAAACACTGGAAGATCAATTTTCATCCAAAAGCCTTTAAAAAAACCAGCTACGCCATTCTTTTTGATACCTGTGTAATTAATAAAAAAGCAACTCACAAGGGCCAAAGCACCAGTAACCGAGATATTTGCGGTAGGCGAGCCCATAAAGGGCAACATACCAAACAAATTCGAAAACAAAATAAACAAAAACAAAGTCCATAAGAAAGGAACATATTTATCAGCCAGGTCACCTAATGTAGGCTTTGCAACTTCGTTTCGGATGTAAGTAAGTAAGCATTCAAAAGCGTTCCAAAAAGGCCCACGCAAAATTTCGCCTTTAGAAACCCTACGACATAAAGGGATGTAGATTGCTGCAATTAAAACAGCAACAACTAACATCAGTATCTTAAATTTGCTTATCGCAACATGATATCCGAACAAATCAAACGAAATCAAATTTAAATGAACACCATGTTCAAACAACCCTTGCTCATCAAAAAAATGCCAATGATGGAGTTGATCTTGAACTTCATCCATTGCGTCAGGTATAGGCTTAGACATAATTAAAGTAACCCACTTTTAAAACAAACAAATAACAAACAAATGGTACTAATCAATTACGAGAAAACAATTTCAACTTCAAGATTGATTCGAACAAGGCCAAGAAAAAGAAGAGACAAATCGCTATTAAAACGAGATGCTTGCTCATTTCTTCGTGCACTGTATTTTTAAAAAAAACAAAAGCAAGCAAAAACAACAACAATCGAGGAAGAGAAGTTAAAAAAAGTAAAGAAGCGTTATTATTCTTGTAAAAAAATTCATATATGAAAGTAATCAGTTTTGAGAGAAAAAACGCCCCAAAAAACATCGAAATCGCCAGATAATAATAAAAGTGTTCTTTAATACCCTCGTTTAAGGACAAACCAATAAACACAGCAAAACAAATAAGCGAAGTAACCCCATAAAAGGCTAAAATCTGTTTATCAAGTTTAGCAATAGCATCATTTGTTAGGGCATTTTTTTCAGTCAAACCATGCGCCTTAAAATAAACGCCTTTTAATATGAAAGGTAACGACAAGGACACCAATAAGAATGCCCGAAATTATACCAAAAGGCTTGGTTGAAGAATAAGAATCAAGCAAGGCACCAATAGCAATCGGAGCAAACATCTCGACACCCAGGGAAGCAAGTTCCACATAGACTGCAAAACCTTTGATATCATTTTTACGATTCGGAACCATCAAACACTTCACTTTAGGTTAAATGTTACACTTAGGAAAACTATAACGGCTTTCGAATATGGTTATAAGTCTTGATAATATAACGATTTCCAAAGTTTTTGTTTGACATTTTTTTCAATCTAATTTAATCTAACCCTACTGCCTTACGACATTCAAATGATAAGTTTTGGATTCTTATAACGACAGTGTTTGCAGCAAAATTCTGAATGTCGCATGTATCAGAAGTTTTAATCATATTAACCATTTCTTTTGACAAGGAGGTCTAAAGAAGCAAATGGCAAATATTGCCAAATGGAGCATTGCATATGGCAGCCAAAAAGTCTGTAAATAAATCAAAAATTTCTCCCCCACCTGCAGTTCGTTCTGTAAATAAAATAACTAAAGAACCAATTACAAAAGCTAAATCAACTTCCAAGATGAAGTCTTCATCGAAGCAAATGGCTATTAAAAAGAACAATCTTTTAAAAAAGCGTACTCAAATTTCCCTAGCTCGTGATTCAGCTTTGGAAGCACAGGAAAAATCTAGAATTTCCATGGGCGTACCAACTAAAGATCTAGCCGCCAAAGCACCCAAAGATCTGCCAAAAGGTTATAACAAAGACCGAATTGTAGTTATGGTGCGCGATCCTTTTTGGTTGCATGCCTATTGGGAAATAACCAGGCAGGCAATTCAAAGGGCAGAGGCAGCTCTTTCCCAAGATTGGCATAGCTGCAAGCCAATCTTACGCCTTATTGATGTAACTTCGAATGATACTACTTGCTCGAGCGAAACTATTGTTCAAGACATTGAAATCCATGGCGGATGCAACAGCTGGTATCTTAATGTAAAAACTCCTCCGCGTTCCTATCGCATTGATATCGGATACCTTGCAAAAACAGGTAAATTCTATGTTCTTTCCCGTTCCAATGTGGTTACTACCCCCAGGGCTGGTATTAGCGACATGATTGATGAAAACTGGGCGGATTTAGACAACGAAAAAGCAGACAAAATTTATGCAATGTCCGGCGGATTTGACCCAAGCTCCAGCAGCATGGAACTCAAACAACTTTTTGAAGAAAGATTGCGCAGACCTCTTGGTTCTTCTGCAATAACTAGTTTTGGTTCCGCTGGGTTTATTCTTGGCAAAAGCCGCGATTTTAAATTCCAAGTTGATGCAGAACTGATCGTTTACGGCTCAACCGATCCTAACGCTCGGGTTACTCTTCAAGGTGAACCTGTAAAACTTAGGGCCGATGGCACTTTTACAATGCGTTTCAGTCTTCCAGATAGCCGTCAAATTATTCCAGCTGTTGCTGTTTCACCTGATGGCGTTGAAGAACGAACTATAATTCTAGCTGTGGAACGAAATACCAAACAACTCGAACCTCTTGTTCGGGATGAAGATGATTAATGACTTTGCAAGTTATTGATCAATGATTTTTGTTTTATCCATGGTTATTAGGAGCATCTTTAGGCTACAAATCATGGATAGAAGAAGCATAATAAGCCCGGCAAATATACCCCACAATGCCGGGCTTATTTCGTCTGCATTGGAAACCATTTTCAGTCAAAACGCACCTGGACTAAGCCTAGTTCACATCAAACGCCGGGCGATGGCAACAGATTTTGAAATATCTTTCCCGCTTGGGACGAAAGATGCTGTATTAATTGCCGAAGATTGTCTTGATTTAATTTCAGTTTTAGAAAATCAATTATCTGTTTACATTCAAAAAAGTGAAGTCGTAAACATAAATCAAAATGCAGGAAAAAACCCTTTAATTATTGAACCAAATCTTTTTCACCTGCTTCAGAAAGCAAAGAACCTAAGCCATGAAACCAATCAGGGTTTCGACATTACAGCAGGCAAGCTTGTAAAGTTATGGGGTTTTTTTAAAGGGCCTAAAAGAGTTCCAAGTGAAATAGAAATTATTAACATTCTTTCAGCATTTGGATCAGACTCATTAATTCTTGATCATTCAAAAAAATCAGTGTTTTTTAGCAAACCAGAAATGGAAATAAATCTTGGCGCAATTGGAAAAGGTTACGCCTTAGACAGGGTAAAAGGCCTTCTCCTCAATAAATTTGGGGTTTCCACATTCATGATCCATGGGGGGAAAAGCAGTATAGTTTGCGGTTCTTCTCCACAGAATCAATCAAAAGGCTGGCCAATTGCAATTAACCACCCTTGGCTGCCAAACAAACGCATTGCAACAGTTTTTTTGGAAAACCGGGCTTTAGGCATCTCTGCTGCAACCTATAATAATTTTGAATCGAATGGGATTAAGTATGGACATATTTTAAACCCTAAGACTGGATATCCTGCCAAGGGAGTTGCAACATGTGTTGTAGCAGCAGCAGATGCGACCTCAGCAGATGCTTTGTCGACAGCTTTTTTTGTTCTCGGAACAAATGCTGCAATTCAATATTGTGAAAACCACAAAGAAGTTGGCATACTAATTCTTCCAGAAAATGAAAAAGAACAGGTTTTAGTTGTTGGCAATTTGGCCGTAGAGTTTTAACCTATTTGAATTGGTTCCCAAATTAAATTCACTGCGAGATTTTAATGAATCGTTACACTGGTATTTCTTTGATTCTTCTCAGGCTTATCATTGGTTGGCATTTTCTTTTTGAAGGCCTTCACAAGATTCATTCGCTTTATTCACCCAAGCCTTTTAGCAGCGAAATTTATTTTCGTGAATCATCTGGGCCTTTAGGCAAATTCATGAAAGGATTCCTTCCTGATCCTGATTCTGAACTTCTTGCAAAGCTTGACGAAAAATCAATTACAAATGAATGGAATTCAACCCTCAAAGATTTTTCTTCTTCCTACCAGTTATCACCAGATCAACAAAAATCCGCTGAAGAGGCGCTTGAAAAAAACCTTAAAAAAGCCTTAGACTGGTTTAAAGAAGGAAAAAAAGAAATTGAAATCCCATCTCCTGATGGCAAACCAACCGGCACATTAAAAATCAACTACACCATCCCTCAGTGGTTGACTTATTACAAAACCAAGCTGGATGAATTAGACAAAATCCGATCAGACGACAGAAGTTGGTATTTAGGCAAAGAACTAGATAAAGCTCGAATAGCATCGACTAGGGCTGAAATATCCAAAGGTCGAAAAGAGCTTACCGATGAATATGAATCACAAAAAAACACCCTCACTTCTGATTTACAAAAGCTTCTAACAGTTGAACAAAAATCAACTGTTTTGCCTCCTTCACAAAAGAAGTTGGGTTTTATTCATTGGATAAATTTGATGACAATTTTTGGAATTACAGCAATCGGCGCAGGATTGTTCCTTGGCTTATTCACTCGAATTGCATGCTTGGGTGGAATTGGTTTCCTTGCAATGACCTATTTAACGATTCCTCCTTTTCCTTGGCTTCCAGTCCCTCCTTTAAATGAAGGGAATTATGTTTTTGTAAACAAGAATTTGGTCGAAATGTTTGCTATGATAGTATTAGTTACTACCAATTCAGGAAGATGGTTTGGCTTAGATGCTATCCTTGCTAATTGGCTTCCTTCCTGCTGTACTTGGGACTCTGAACCGAAAAATAAATCTGTCTAATTTCCAACTAACTGACCTTATCTATCAAAGGAAAAAACAATGGCAATGGATCTCACCCCTGAACAAAAAGAACAAGGAAAGTCTAACTTTCAAAATGTCTCACAAGATTTATCACGCAGAGGCTTTCTTAAAGGTTTATCTGCTGGGGCTGGAGTTGCAGCAATTACTCCTGCAGTATATTTTGGGTACAAATCCATGGAAGGAAACCCTGTTCGCGCAGCTTTAATAGGTTGTGGTGATGAAGGTGGTATTCTGGTAGGTGCGCATAATCCTGAATATCTTAAATTCACTGCAATTTGCGATATTCGCCCATATAACCGCGATCGAATTATGGAAGGCGATCCTAAAGTTCCACTTAGACCTGGTTTTAAAAAACTTTATGGGCCTGAAAGCAAAGATATAAAAATATTCACTGATTACAAAAAAGTGCTTGAAGACAAAAGTATTGAAGCCGTTGTGATAGCTACCCCTCTTTGTAATCATGCTCGAATTGCGATAGATGCAATGAAAGCTGGCAAGCATGTACTTTGCGAAAAATTGATGGCTTGGAATGTTTCACAGTGCAAAGAAATGATTAAGGTTTCGAAAGAAACACAAAAGATATTATCGATTGGCCACCAAAGGCACTACAGCATGCTTTATTCCCATGCATTTGAAGTCTTGAAATCTGGGGTAATTGGAGATGTAAAACACATTCGAGCACTCTGGCATAGAAACAACTCCTGGCCTTTTGTGGCTGATGCAGCCCCCAGATTCCCTATCGCTAAGGAATATCCCGCCCCTAAGTATAGAGATGGTTGGTATCCACCCATCTATCAGATTGATCATGATGAACTTAAAGAACAATCCAAATTGTTTGGGTTCAAAAGTATCGAAGAGCTTGTTCGATGGAGACTTTATAACGAAACTGGCGGTGGCCTAATGGC
>JAPLNF010000336.1:0-11980 GCA_026692965.1 Planctomycetota bacterium | reverse complement strand
TGAACTGGGCAGCCATCAACTTGATGCTTGCAGTATTTTCCTTGGAAAAGTTCATCCTTTATCAGTCAGTGGCGTTGGGGGTAAGATTTTCTACGGCCCAGATCGCAATGATCGCGACTCCGATGACAGCGTTTTTGTAACCTTCGAATTTCCTGGACCTAATCACCCAAAAGGAATGAACAAGGGTTCAGACAAAGATGATATTGTTGTAGTTACCTATTCATCTTTAAACACCAATGGTTTTGAACAATATGGCGAATGCGTGATGGGATCCCGCGGAACCATGATAGTTGAAGCAGAACAATCAGTTATGCTTTACAACGAAAAAGATCCTTCGAAAAAAGCCACTGATCCGAAAAGTACCAGCATCAGTGTATCCACCACACCAGGGAACAAACCTGTTCTTGAAGCAAGTTCAACATGGGGCCCAGGTGGGGCGCCATCAGCGGTTGGCAGTGGTGCTCCTGCAGCAAGTGGAGCAGGAGCACCTGTGAGTCGCGGTTACAAAGAAGAAATGGAAGATTTTGCCTACAAAATTAGGGTTTGGGATAAAAGTTCGAAGTCAGAAGCTGATATGCCTAGGTGCCATGGTAGGGTAGCTATGGCGGATGCAATCATTGCCTTAACATCAAACATTGCAATGAAGAAAAAGCAGCGTATTGACTTCAATGAATCGTGGTTTGATCCACTATCTGCAGAAGTACCAGATGGTGATACGGTCCCCCGAATCCCAGTTGTATAAAAGCAAACGGGGCAGAGGCTTAAAAAACCTCTGCCCCTTGCTCATAGTACTGCAGAATTATGGTGTAAAGGGAAGCAGCGGATTAGAATGAACTTGAGGCATATTTATTTGCAAGGCGATAATTTCATTCTCTATTTTTTGAACATTCTCTAGTTTGTCCCAAACTTCTAATTCCAATTCCCCAACCCATTCTTTATTTGGTTCCAACAACACACAGCGATCTTGCGCCTTTTCAAAATCAGTAAAATTAGGATAGTTGGTTGCTGGTTCCAATCCAACCACATAGCCCTCTTCAGTGGCACCTAAATTTTTCCAAACGGTAAAACATGGCAAAGCTTTAACATCAAATCGAATAACAAATGCAACATTGATGTTAGGATTCACAATAGTAGCCAAAGATTTTCCGGAAGAATGAGCTAAGGGCTTGCAAAGAAACACCTGCTCTTTAAAACCAGACTGGGAAGGGCCAAAAGTCGAATAAGAATTAATTGCAGTAGCAGCATTCTGAGTTTGTGGGGCTAAAGCAATGAGTGGAGCTTTCCAATAAGATTTATCACTTAAAAAAGGTTGACCAATATTACAATGATAAAGAAGCTGGAATGAAGCATTGCTACTGCCTAGATTCTTAACCTTGTCAGTAATTTTTAAACGGTTGGAACCAATCTCGATTGAATAAGTGGTTTCAAGCACAAGTTTTGGAGAAAAAAGCGATGCCTCCTCAACCACACCCTTTATCTCAATAATACCCTTTGAATTTTCAGGCGTCCGAATACTTAAAGCAGACGCGGGTAAATTTGAAATTCTTCCATGAAGAGTATAACGATTGCCATCGATACTGGTTCCCGGCGGGCCATTAGAACCTAGGCCACATCTGCAAAACCATTCATCGAAGCCATCGAGCCAACCGAGCCCGTTCCTACGTTCCAATTGAACATATTTAGGGTGAACGGGCCCGTTAACTGGGGAATACCAACCAAGCCTTAAATCCTTGTATTTGCCATTCCCAAGCCCCATTCCTTTGCCAACAAGAATGGTAAACTGAAAATCACCAGCATTAACTTCAAGAACTTCTAACCCGTCAGAAAGCCCTCCTTTTAGAACTTTCTTAACCACTGACCAAGAGTTATCAGGGGCAATAGCCGAATAATTATCACCCAAATTCTGACCTTTAACAAATTGAACAAACGCCATGATTAAATTCCTGAAGTTTACTTAACGCCATGCATCATCGAAGTAAGTTTACGGCTTATAACAAGCAAAACACAAGCTGAAGCAGCAAGTGCCCCTGTTGTATAAGTGAAATATTCAACAGGCGGGATAGTGCCATACGTTTCACCTAGAGCTCCAGCAGCGAAATTACCAAAAGCACTTACCAGCAACCAAAGCCCCATGATCATAGTTGCGAATTTGGCAGGCGCAAGTTTGTTTGCCATAGAAAGCCCAACAGGAGAAAGACAAAGTTCGCCAATGGTAGCCAATATATAGCTCCAGAACAACCAGGCAGAGCTTACTTTGAACTTTGAAGAACCAACAAAAAGCATATCCATACTGTCGCGAAAATCAGGGTTCGCACCTGCAAGAAGCAGGGCTTTGATGTCTTTTTCAGCCAAGGTACCAGAAAATAAAAGAGTATTATTNNGAGTATTATTTTGCGCATTAAATTTCACCATACTCTCGGGAAGACCAGCATAACGAATATCAAACCCAACCACGCTATCAGGCAATTTGAGTTCAATTGGAAAAGTTTTATTGCTAATTTTCTGTTTGCTTAGTTCCTTGGAAATATCTTCCAAAGCTAAAGAAAGTTCTGGAGGCGCGCTTGACCTTGCAACACGATCTCTTTCAACATCTGCAAAAACTCCCCGGACAGTAAATTGTTTTTTTGAAGAATCGTAAGTAAGTCTTCCTCCTTGAATCGGATAAACTTCTTTCGAATCAGGTTCATTCAAAAGTAGTTCGCCATTTTTGCCAATGGTGATAGAAGAAGGCAATTTATTACCCTTAAAATCTGTAACAAGGGGAACATTTTCAACAAAAGAAGCTCCAATCATCACAACAAAAGATAACGACATTGCAAAAATACCCAAGGTCATTTTGATAGGGATTGATAAATCCATACGAAGCCAAAGCCAAGCAAAAAGAGGCGCCATTATAAAAATCGCCAAAGCATTAATGGATTGAAACCATGCTGTAGGAACGGGATCAAAGCCAAACCCATCATCGTTCTTTTTGTCTTTAAGTTTAAATAGGCCAAAGAAAGAAGGCTTTTCTTGACTTACAACAGGAAGAGTGTCACCTTCTTTAACAAAAACAGGATCAATTACTGGGGGGTACTTATTTTCTTCGGGCATAGGTTTAAAGAGATAACGATTAGTGGTTTTATCGGCCCAAAGATTTAATGCATTGCCTGCCTGTTCAAAAGCAGCCCAGAAAAATATTGCAAAAAAACCAAGGGCCACAATCGTAAGAACTCTGTCCCGCATTGCATTTTTCACCTGACTTGCAATCCAATAAACAACCAATAGTGAAACAGCACTGATCAATGCAGGAGCAGCAGAAATTGGTTTTGATGACGCTTTCCAGCCTGCAACACAAATAAGGAAAATAGCTGCAAACAAAAGTGATTTAACTGCGAAATTAGAAAAGGAACCAAGTACAGATGGAGTTTGATCTGCATCTTTTTCGCTTAATGGTTGATCCGCTTCCTTGCTTTGGCTCTCAACTTGTATTTCTACACTTGGAATTTCTTTAATTAAAGGCAACCCAATCAAATAAGTAAGCATCCCTACAACCATACCAATACCTGCAAGTGCAAATCCCGAGTGGTACTCGCCCACTGTGTTTTCCTGCAACCAACCACAAGCCAAGGGAGAAAGAAACGCGCCTAAATTAATACCCATATAAAATATGGTGTAAGCCCCATCTCTACGGCGATCGTTCGGTGGATACAGTCGACCAACTTGAGTAGACATGTTCGGTTTAAAAAAGCCATTGCCAATGATTAATAGGACAAGAGCAGCATAAAAAATATTGTTTGCTTCAAAAGCCATTAGGAAATGGCCAACAGCCATTAATCCTGCCCCAATGATTACAGCCCAAGTATTACCTAGATAACGATCTGCAAGAAAACCACCTAAAATGGGTGTGACATAAACTAGGGTGGTATACCATTTGTAAACAGAAGACGCATCAGATTGAGTCCACTTATAATAATTAACCATGTAAGTAATTAAAAGGGCCCGCATGCCATAATAGCTGAATCTTTCCCACATTTCGGTAAAAAATAAAACATATAAACCAATAGGGTGTCCAAGAAAAGTTTTATGTTTTGTAGCGTTTGTCAAGTCAGACATATTGTTAATTCCTTTAAACTCTTTTAATTACAAAAGGATATGTTCCTTGTGTTTTTTCTAAGACCAATTTTCTCAAACCAGCAAAAGAATCAAATTGTTTATTTGCATTTTCAGGGTTCAATTTATCTGCATGAATATGCAATCCGTACCTTAATTCCAATGGTTTTGTTTTTTCAAGTAAGTATTCATCTCTTAAGCAAAAAGCAGGCGACATCCAACCATCATCACGAACATGCCATGAAACTGGATGTCTTGGATTAAGTGGATGATCGAACCAAGTCACTCCTTCATCATTTTTATCATCCATTGCTCCACTATAATCAATCCATTTCGCAGGCTTAGCAAAGATATTTTTCTCGGTTATTTCACCAGTACTAGAAGAAAGGATTCCATTACCAAATCTAGCGCTGATAGTTTTAGCTACACGAAGTCCAAGAAATCCAAAGTTTGTTTTGGGGATTTTTAATTCAACAGGAATAGGAGTGAAACGGGTTTGAATTTCAAGCCACAATTCGTTATTTGAAAGAGGTTTAATTAAAACGATCAGATCTTGCTGAATTAATTTTACATTATGAGAATCATACCATCCTAATTGAACCGCCATTGATGCATCAGTATCTCCATCCTGAAAGTGGAACCAATGATCTTGTCGAATCTGGGGCTTATTCCCAAGACTTTTAGTTTCTTCCCAGAAGTTAACTCCTGCGATATTATTATGCCCCCACCAAAAAGAACGATGATGCGAATGATCAGCAGCGGCTGGGTGCCCCATTCGAGTAATTGATTTACCGCTAGGACCTATCAAAGGATAAAAAAAAGGTCTAGGACAAGATAGGGAAGTATTCCATCCAACCACCTCACGCCCTTTATATTCAAATGAAACGTACCCATCTAATTTAGGTATTATCTGAATTTTTGGGACACGATTGGCTGTAATATCAGGAAGCATAATTGAAAACCTGTTTTATTAGCTACGCTATTATTAAACAGAGTATTTCAGAACATCACCGAAGTAAAAGAAAATGTTCTCTTCGTTGATTAAATAACTAAAGGAAACCCATTATGTTTTTATAAAGACATTAATACTGATAACAGCATTATCCAAGAATTTTTAATAATATTTTAAAACAATCGCAAACAACTAAAGAGGGGGGGAAATATCAGTTTTAAGGCAACGGGCAATTTGCCTTACAGCCTGCCTAAGGCGCTGTTCATTTTCAACCAGAGCCATACGAAGATAACCTTCTCCAGCTTCGCCAAAACCGCCACCTGGACTAACAGCAACTTCACCTTCTTCAAGTAATTTCATAGTAAAATCAATTGAATTCATCTTTTCACGCCAAGCTAAGGGGTATTGAGCCCAAACAAACATACTGGCCTTGGGAACATTAACCTGCCAACCAATCCTGCGCAGGCCTTCAACAAGAACATCGCGCCTTTTCTGGTATTCCAATGCTTGCTTTTCAACCAAATCTTCACCATGCCTTAGAGCAACAATCCCAGCGATTTGAATTGGTTGAAAAATGCCATAATCGTAATAACCTTTGATCGTAGCAAGAGCTTTAACCATTTCTTGATTTCCGACGCAAAAGCCAAGGCGCCAACCAGCCATGTTGTAACCTTTACTCATGGTGATAGTTTCAACACCAACATCTTTGGCACCAGGAACGCTTAAAAAACTAGGAGCATGGTATCCATCAAAACAAACATCACCATACGCAAAGTCATGAATCACCATGAAACCAAATTTCTTCGCTAATTTAACGACATCAACAAAAAACTCTTTTTCAACAACCGTAGTGGTAGGATTGTGCGGATAGTTTAGAATTAGGACTTTAGGTTTTGGGTATAAATGCTCAGCAACACCGGAGATGTTAGACAAGAACTTATCTGG
Organism: Planctomycetota bacterium; assembly: GCA_026692965.1. Lineage (GTDB taxonomy): Bacteria > Planctomycetota > Planctomycetia > Gemmatales > Gemmataceae > UBA969. The sequence goes on along the minus strand of JAPLNF010000336.1, from coordinate 5,991 downwards.
CTGAGTGCAATCCAGACTAATGACATTTCCAGATGCAAGTGCAACTGCATAAACATGAATTGGGAAAGAAGGCGCAGGCACAATCGCAGTGTCACCAGGCCCTAATAATGCCAAACACATATGGCTAAACACTTCCTTGGAACCAAGGCCAGCTAGGACTTCGCGATCCGGATCAAGAGAAACGCCATGCTTGCGCTCATATCTTTTAGAAATTTCGTTACGTAAATTTTTAAGACCATTACTAACAGAATAGCCATGATTTTTTTCATCCCGCGCTGCTTCACACAACTTGTCAATGACCATGGGATCTGGAACATCGCGAGGATTTCCCATACCAAGGTCGATAATATCAGCACCTTGCTTGCGCATCTTGTATTTAAGTTCGTTGATTTTTCCAAACAAATAAGGAGGTAGCCTTTTTACCCTATCTGCAACCTGAACGGAAAATAAACTCATAAAACTAATCCAATAGAAAATAATAGTACATCTATAAGATAGCACAGTGAAACACTTTCGAGCAACTCCCCCACACCTTAGATTCTTAGAATTATCAAATTTAGCTTCCAAGAATGTTCCGAAAATGTTTAATTTAAGGATAGTATGGGTGATTTTTAAAAGAAGGGATAACAAATGGCAATTGGAAAAAATGATGGGTCGGGCAGTTCAACAGGATTTCGTACTGCAAGAGGCAGGGACTGGCCAAGTGTAAGGCAATTTAATGTATTTGTCGCGAACCGGGTTGGCGGACTAATGCGAGTTGTTCGCTGGTTTGAAATGACAGACATTCGAATTGTTTCAATTTCGATCGTAGATTCAGCTGACTGTGCAATTATTAGACTAGTGCTAAGTAATCCAGAAAGAGCGACCGAAATATTTGCCCAAGCTAACCTACCCTTTACAGAAAGCGATTTGCTTATCGTAAAACTTCCAACCGATCCCCAACCCTTGTTATTGATCTGCAAAGCACTTCTAGAAGCCGAAGTTAATATACACTATGCTTACCCACTTCTAATTGGCCCCAGTGGAAATTCAGCCCTAGCCCTTTATGTCGAAGATCACGAAACAGCCACATCCCATGAGGGTTTGCGTGATTTGCGGGGCAAGGTGACTCTTTTATACACAGAAAAAGATCTAGACCAAGACGAATAAATATTTCAGTGATATTCAACCTGAGATCATGTTCTCAATTTCAAATTTAACAAAGATACCAAGCAAATTTTTGGCTTTAGGCCGATCTTGCAAATTAAAAGAAAGCATTTCAACGATAGCATTAACAAGCTTGGGATTTAAGCCTCCAAGCTGCTGCCTCAATTTTGCAGGCGGGTCACTTTGATGCCTTAATAACGTTTGAGAAATCGTACCTTCAGGGTATGGCAGACCACCCGTTAACATCTCAAACATTAAAACACCCAAGCTATAAATATCATTCTCCAAGCTTATTACGGGAACCTCCGCGCATAATTCAGGAGCAATATAATTAGGAGTACCAAGCATAAGATTGGTTTCAAGTTTCTCATTCATTTGAACATTTGCAGAAAATGCAAAATCTAAAACCTTAATTTTCCCAGATTGTTCAATGATTATATTTTCCGGTTTGATATCGCCATGCGTGAATCCAAGGCCATGCAAATTCGACAAAAACGAAAGAATTTGCCTGGTAATCTCAATCACAAGGGAGGAACCAAAGGAAAATTTTCGACCTAATTCGTGGCGCAATGTAGAACCATCAATTTTTTCCATCACAAAAAAATAAGGTTTGTTCTCTGTATTGGTTTTAAGAAGTACCGGACAAGCTGCGTGTTTAATAGTCTCAAGGATTTTGATTTCGTTTTTCAAAAAAGCCATAGCCTGCTTTTCATAAGGATAATCAAGACGCACGGTTTTAATCACACAGGGAAGCCCCGAAGCCATATCAATTGCGCTATAAACAACCGTCACAGGCCCCTGTGCCAACAAAGACTCAATCAAATAACCTGAATAAACTTCTTTATCTTGACTCATATCAAAACACATCCAGTCGTAAGCAATACTTTATTTACGCTTTATTTTTTCCAACATTGCTTTGGCAACAGCGGGTGGAATAAACTTGGAAAGATCTCCCCCAAGAACAGCAATTTGCTTCAAAAGCGAACTACTTAAATGTGAATAGATATCCTTGGCAAGCAAAAACACTGTTTCAATATCTGGATCCAAAGCCATATTTGCAAGCGACATAGTGAATTCATAATCCATATCACTCGTAGTTCGCATTCCACGTAAAATAAGTTTTGAACTAGATTCTTTAACGAAATGAACTACTAAATTTTCAAATGGTAATACTTTCACATTGGGAAGATGCGAAGTGGTTTGCTTAACCAAAGCAACCCGTTCTTCAAGCGAGAACAAGGTACTTTTATCAGGATTAATGCCAACCCCGACTAAAAGTTGGGGAAACACCTTGGAGCCTCGTTCAATAATATCCAAATGGCCAAAATGAATAGGATCAAAGGTTCCAGGATAAACAGCCATTCCTTCCACAGAGTTTTTATTCATGAAAAATTCTCGCAATTAAAAATGACCTAAGAGTATCCTTTACCCAAGTAAAACATTATACACTTAACATTGTTCTTTTATTAATGCTTAAAATGATGGTAATATCAAGTCATGTTCATGGATTATCAACAAGAAACCGCTTGGGATTTACGATTAAACCTTTTGGGCACCCCTATTAGGGTACACCCAATGTTTTGGATAGTCACCGCGATTCTGGGTTGGCACTTTTACACCGATAGCAACGACTTTACCATGCTACTCATTTGGATAATGGCGGTATTCTTTTCCATACTAGTTCATGAACTAGGGCATGTCTTTATGGGGAAATACTTCGGAACACAAGGTTATATTATACTGCATGGATTTGGCGGTGTGGCCATAGGTAGTAACAATTTATCAAATCGATGGAAAAGGATAGCCGTAACACTTGCAGGCCCCGGCATACAACTCTTACTTTATGCTTTCGTCTTTTTTCTATCAGAATCAAGGGTGATCCCACACGAAGAGAATGGGCCATGGTTAAAGGTGCATCTATTCATCGGATTTCTACTTTTCATTAATTTGTATTGGCCAATATTAAACCTTTTACCGGTGTTTCCGCTGGATGGGGGGCAAGCATTACGCGATTTTCTAAGCTTGTTTTTAAGATCTGGAGATAAAATCACTTATACTTTATCAATAATTGTTTCTGTTTTAATGATTGTATACTTTGCCAAAACCGAGAATTTATTCATGATTTTTCTTTTTATCATGATGGCTATGCAAAATGTTGAACTATTCAAACGAGCTTAATTTGAACTAGAAAACTGCCGTAATTTTTTGAATACATCTTGAACACTCACATTTGCAGTGCTGGCAAAAACTTCAGCACTCGCAATGGTACCTTCTGAAGTAAACTGAACCGTTGGCTTTGAACCTAGCTTAATCATTGCAATGGAATTTTTACCAGAAAGTACTTCGAAATAACTTATTTCCTTAAACGATTCTGGCCCAAGATTAACTGGTGCGATTGGAGCAGGGGTACTGGTTGCAAGCACTTTGCCCTCCCAAAAACAAAGAGGTTGATGTGAACCATGCAGATAACCCTGGATCTTAATATCAGCAAACCCAGCTAGGCCATCAACTTTTGTTCCAATCCAAAAAGTAGGGCCAAAACGAACCTCCGGCTCTAATTGAGGCAATTCGTCAACAAACTCCAACTCTCCATTTTTTTTCCAAACGACAAATGATTGCTTACTTACCACGATCATTTTAGAAAACGAATTCGCAGTAATTCCTTGGCAAATCATCGAACCAATTTTTATACCTTCCAACAAAAAAGAAATCTTCATGTTCCCTATTTTTTTTGGCAAGGATCCAAGAGGAAAAACAATAGGAATAAAAGCTTTTGATCCTTCGATATTTGAAATCCGAGCAACCATTGTGGCCGGAATTCCCGAGCCGACATCTATTGCTAGTGAAGCATCTAAATTCGATAGAAATGCTACCCCATACTTCGATGAAAGCATTGCAGAAACGGAAACTCCTTTACACCCTGCCATGAAAAATGATTGGCAGGAAACAATTTGAGAATCAAAATTACAATGAAGGGCAGGGGCGTGAACCTCAACACTTGCTAAAAAAGCATCTTTGCTCAAAAAAGGAATCTCAATCTCCGAGATCAACTTCTTTTTAAAATAGATCTTTGCTTTGCTATCCTTCGATAAGTTATCTAATTGGAATTCAACTTTTCCGGCTTTATGCCCTTCAGCATCGTTGATGTGCAAATGATTTCCTGGGATTGAAAATGACTTTCCCAAATGCAAACTAAAATCTGAAGCGGAACAGAGAAATTTATCTGGAAAACGAATTGCAACTTCCAGAAAAATCTTTTCTGCAAACCATGGAATTATTGGGCTTAAAACCTTTAATCCGTTGGATTCGTACCCCAGTTGCAATGCTTTGTTTTCGGTCATAAACCCAACCCGCCTGAAAGTTCTTTCAACTTTTTCTGAAGTAAATCATCGACGTCAGCAACTACTTCGGTCGACCGACAGCAGAACAGGCAGTTTTCATTTTTCGAAACGTTAACAACAATCTTTTTTAGGCTTTCTGAAAAAATCCCTTCTACTTTCTGCAAAGGAAGCAAAAAGGAAGAAGGAACTATTTTTGCATCTAACAAATCCAAGGTTGCAAGTGCATGAAGGGAAGCAATAGATTGAATAGAAGCAAATGATGCGGGGATTCTTGCTTCTTCTACTTGGCCAGACGGATTACTGTAATCAGGCTCTAAATCTTTTGAATCCTTGGGGCCTTCACGTTTTAAATAACTACAAGCACAAGCATAGCAAGGCCCACCCGGAACAAATGTATGGACAAAACCACCAATGCCGCCGCTGAGCACTTCGCCCAAAGTCCATGGAATACCATGTTGCCTCATTAAGGAGCACCATTGATACTTTGCCTCCTCATTATCAACAGCGCAGACGCCAAAATTTGCATCCTTAATAGCTTTATGTATTTGTTCTTGTTTATCCGGATCTTGCAGAAAAGCCTCAATTGAAACTATCTCGAGATTAGCATTGCGATCTTTCAACCATTTAACTGCTGATAGCAATTTAGACTTGCCAACATTATCTGAACTTAAAAGATGCCTAGGCAAATTATGTGGCTTAAGTAGATCCGGTTCGATAAGAGTAACTTTAGAAATGCGCAAATCTCGCACCAGCATGTCGATAACAGACATACCACCACTACCCAAACCGACCTGAACCAGGTGAGCCATTTATCGCGCCTCCGGCAAGGGCCATTCGCCCGATTGTTTCCAAATTTCATAACAGGCCAACCAACGCCAAGCAGCCATTACTGCAAAAATAACAGTAAAGGAAGCAGGATCCCACCGACTGGTTCTCCGAGTGCTGCCTTGTTTCCACAAGCAAAGTTGTTGGCCAGGTAACAAATGTGGACACGGGTAATCCAACGCTGTTATTACCCTAGTATCTGGTGGAATAAAAGGATAGCCTGCCATTAGACTTGTTTTAACCTCAAACACATTATGTGCAGGCTTAAGCTTATAGTTTAGCGCCAATCCTTCAGCGGTAGGCTCGATCGTAATGCGGTACTCAGGTTCCCTATCGCGGTTGTACTGCTCGATGACAGGAAACTCAACAGTAACAAGCCTACGCTTTGCGGATTCGTTTCGTAATAGAATCGGAATGTAGTCGTTCATCTACATACTTTTACAGCTTATAATGACATGGAACGGAACGAATGGCATTGATTACATCTTGTTCAGCGGATTCAACCGTACCTGAAACAAAAGACGTATCTTTAGGATTCACATGAATCGGTTTGCCAGATTCGGCATTATTACGAAGAGCTTCGTAAAGGTTTTTTCTTTCATCATCATTCAAAGGTCTAAAGTCCATGACAAATCCTTTCGTAAAAAAACTATTTTGCTAATTCAGCAAGAACCAAGTA